>CAMDAL010000137.1 GCA_945888565.1 Devosia equisanguinis
CGATCCGTCGACGACACCTGGCGACACATCGGCAAACTCGTCCAGACAATCGGGCCAGACGAATGCGCAAACTACATCGCAAACGCAGGATACGCGGCAACCTAAACGTGAAACGGTCTAGCTGCGGCCTTTGACGCATGGTCGGCCCCTCCCCTTGTGAGGGAAGAGACCTCCCTTGCGTGCTGTGTGGCTATTCCCGAGGCGTCGTCTCGGGAGGCTCCTGCTGCGGTACCTCGCTCGGGGTGTTGCCGGGCGCCTGGTCGGGCTCGGGTGCCGGCTGGGGCGTTTCCGGCTGGACCGGCATTTCCTGCGGGTAGGCCGGGGGCGTGTTGTCCGGTTGGCTCGAGGGGATCTGCCCCTTCACCAGCGCCACGACCGAGCGCGGCGGCAGGGTCACTGCGCCGTCGGCAAGCGGCACCACGGCGGTGTGGTCCGAGGCGAGCCCGATCTGCCAGTAGCCTTCGGGCAGGCGCGCCAGCACCGGGTCCATGCGGCGGTTGAACCACACGATCAGGTCTTCGTTCGGCACCTGCAGACGCATGCCGAGCACCGAGGCGCCTGCATCGTTCCAGTCACCGTCGGTCATCTCGCGGCCATCCGGATGCAGCCACGCGACATCGCGCACACCGTTCTTCGTCTGACCCGTGAGGAAGTGGTCGTGCGTCAGCGCCGTGTGCCGCTTGCGGAAATCGACCAGCGCCGAAACATAGTCGACCAGCGCGCCATCGGCCTTTTCCCAGTCGAGCCAGGTGATCTCGTTGTCCTGGGCATAGGCGTTGTTGTTGCCCTGCTGGGTGCGGCCAAACTCGTCGCCCTGCTGCAGCAGCGGCAGGCCGCGGGACAGGAACAGGGTGGCGAGGAGGGCGCGGACATCGCGGCGACGCATAGCGTTGACGGACTCGTCGTCGGTCGGCCCTTCCGCCCCACAGTTCCACGAGTGGTTGTTGTTGTGGCCGTCGCGGTTGTTCTCGCCATTCGCCTCGTTGTGCTTGTCGAGATAGCTGACGAGATCGAGGAGCGTGAAGCCATCGTGCACGGCCAGCATGTTGACGCCAGCCGACGGCTTGCGGCCGGCGAAGTTGAAGATTTCAGCCGAGCCGGACACCTTGCCGGCCAGCGCACCGATCTTGCCGTGGCTGCCCTTCCAGAACGAGCGGATCTCGTCGCGGTAGGTGTCGTTGTGCTCGTGGAACTCCTTGCCGAAGCGGCCGAGCTGGTAGCCGCCCGGACCCGGGTCCCAGGGCTCGGCGACGAGTATCGCCTTGCTCAGCACGGGGTCGGCCTTGATCATCTGCAGCATCTGGGCATTGGGGTTGAAGCCCGGCTCACGTCCCAGAACCGGAGCGAGGTCGAAGCGGAAGCCGGAGACGCCCATCTCCTCGACCCAGTAACGCAGGCTGTCGATCACCAGCCGCTGTGTCGCGGGGTGGTCGCAGCGCAGGGTGTTGCCGGTGCCGGTGTCGTTGACGAGGTGCTGCTTTCCGTCGGACTCGACGAAGCGGTAGTAGGTATGGGCGTCGAGGCCTATCATCGACAGCATCGGGCCCTGCGCGTCGCCTTCGCCGGTGTGGTTGTAGACCACGTCGAGGATCACCGAGATGCCCGCCTTGCGGTAGGTATCGGTCATGTAGCGCAATTCCTGCGGGCCACGGGGCGCGAGCCGCGGATCGATGGCGAAGTAGGTGACGGGGTTGTAGCCCCAGGCGTTGGTCAGGCCCAGCGCCGGCAGGTGGCCTTCGTCGATCCAGGCCGCGGTCGGCATCAACTGCACCGTATCGACGCCGAGATACTTGAAGTGCTCGATGACGCGCCGCGTCGTGAGGCCGGCGACGGTGCCGCGCAGCGGTCCCTGCACCGACGGGTGGCGCATGGTAAAGCCGCGAACGTTCAGCTCATAGAACATCCCCGGCGCGCGGCGGCGCGGCATGATCGGCTTGTTGGTCGCGCCGACGACAATCGCCTTGGGGATCAGCGGGGCGGTGTCGACCGCCTCGTCGCGGTGCAGCCGCAGCATCGGCGAGCGCACGAACACGCGGTCGAGGCGCTTCGCGTACGGGTCGACCAGCAACTTGTTCGGGTCGAAAAAATACCCCTGGTCGGGGTCGTAGCGGCCATCGGCGCGGAAGCCGTAGCGGGCCCCTGCCCCGATCCCGGCGACAAGCCCGTGGTGGATGTTGTCGGTATGGCCATCGAGCTCGATCCGGGCAATCTCGGTATCGATTTCGTCGTAGATGGAGACCCAGATGGCCGAGGCGGCCTCGGAATAGACGGCGAAGTTCACACCATCGGCGGTGATGGTGGCGCCGAGCTTTTCGGACGAGCCACCACCGGGCACGAGTTGAGGAGTCACGAGTGCAGGATCCTCAAGTGACAACGCTCGGCGCAGTACGGCCGGTACGCTCACGGATTCCGGCGAGGCTGTCGGCGATGCCGATGAGAGGCTGGAGTGCAGACTGGGTGTCGAGATCGTGCTGTCCATGTGGGGGCTCATACCTTTCGAGGTAGAGCCGCAACGTGGCGCCGACAGTTCCGGTTCCGCTCAGCCGGATGACGATGCGCGAGCCGTCGACAAAGCCGATGCGGATGCCCTGCTTGCCACTGGTCGAGCCATCGACCGGGTCGTGATAAGTGAAGTCGTCGGCATAGGACACCTCGCGTCCTTCGAGCCGCTGGCCGACCAGCGCCGGCAGCTTCGCCCGCAGATCGTCCATCAACTGGCTGGCAGCCGCGGCATCCACTTCTTCGTAGTCGTGGCGGGTGTAGTAGTTGCGGCCATAGGTGGCCCAGTGGTCGAGCACGATCTCGTCCACCCCCTGCCTGCGCGCCGCCAGCACGTTGAGCCAGAGCAGCACGGCCCACAGTCCATCTTTCTCGCGGACATGGTTCGAGCCGGTGCCGGCCGATTCCTCGCCGCAGATGGTGACGCGACCGGCGTCGAGCAGGTTGCCGAAGAACTTCCAGCCGGTCGGTGTCTCGTGCATCTCGATGCCGAGCTTCTCGGCCACCCGGTCGGCTGCCGCCGAGGTCGGCATGGAGCGGGCGATGCCGGCGATACCCGTTGCGTAGCCCGGCGCGTGCGGGGCATTGGCGGCGAGGATGGCGAGCGAATCCGACGGGGTGACGAAGCGGCCACGGCCGATGATCAGGTTGCGGTCGCCATCGCCGTCGGACGCGGCCCCGAAATCGGGCGCGTCGTCGCTCATCATCAGGTCGTAGAGCGGCTTGGCGTAAACGAGGTTGGGGTCCGGATGTCCGCCGCCGAAATCGGGCGACGGCGTTCCGTTGATCACCGTGCCCTTGGGCGCGCCGAGGATATCCTCGAGGATGCGGTGGGCGTAGGGGCCAGTGACGGCGTGCATGGCGTCGAACTGCATGCGGAAGCCGCCCGCGAACACGGCGCGTATCCGGTCGAAATCGAACAGCGTCTGCATGAGGTCTGCATAGTCGGCGACCGGATCGATCACTTCCACCACCATGGCGCCCGAATGGTGGGTGCCGATGGCGCTCAGATCGACGTCGGGCACGTCGATGGTGAGGTAGCGATCGATGACCTTGGAGCGCGCGAACACCGCGTCGGTGATCTTCTCGGGCGCCGGGCCACCATTGCCGACATTGTACTTTATGCCAAAATCGCCATCCGGCCCGCCGGGGTTGTGGCTCGCCGACAGCACCAGGCCACCAAAGGCGTGATGATGGCGGATGACATGGCTCGCCGCGGGGGTCGACAGCAGGCCGTTCTGGCCCACCAGCACGGCGCCGAAGCCGTTGGCCGAGGCGATGCGAATGATGCGCTGGATGGCGACGTCGTTGAAGTAGCGACCGTCGCCGCCGATCACCAGCGTCCTGCCCTTGTAGCCCTCGAGCGAGTCGAAGATCGACTGGACGAAGTTCTCGACATAGTTGGGCCGGCTGAACTCGGCCACGCGCTTGCGCAGCCCCGAGGTGCCCGGCTTCTGGTCGGTGAACGGAGTGGTGTTAATCGTCTGGATCGGCATCGCGTTCAAGCCCCAGTAGTGACGCGTAGAGGTCGGCGTATTTCTCGGCGCTCGCTTCCCACGAGACGTCGGACGTCATGCCTCGGCGCTGCATCTTGTGCCACACCTTTGGGCGCCCATAGAGCGCAATCGTGCGGCGGATGGCTTCGCTTAGCGCTTCCTCGGTGGCCGGCGAGAACACCACGCCGGTCGCAACGCCCGCCTCCACCGCCGCCTCGTTGGCATCGATCACCGTATCGGCAAGCCCGCCGACGCGGCTGACCAGCGGCACGCAGCCATAGCGCAGGCCATAGAGCTGGGTCAGCCCGCAGGGCTCGAAGCGCGAGGGCACCAGCATCACGTCGCCGCCGGCCTGCACGAGGTGGCTCAGCCCCTCGTCATAGCCGATGACGACGCCGATGCGGCCGGGGTGGCGCATCGCAGCGCCCTTGAAGCCGTTCTCGATCTCCGCATCGCCCGAGCCCAGCACCACTAGCCGCGCGCCCCTCTCCACCAGCTCGTCGCAAAGCGGCACGAGCATATCGAGGCCCTTCTGCCAGGTCAGCCGGCTCACCACGGCGAAGATCGGGCTGTCATCGTGAGCGAGGCCGAAGCGCTCCTCGAGCGCCTGCTTATTGGCCGCGCGGTTGACGATGGTCGACGCCGAGTAGGTCTGCGGCAGGGTCTCGTCGCGGCTCGGGTCCCAGGCGGTCTGGTCGATGCCGTTGAGGATGCCGTGCACCACGTCGGCGCGGGCCTTCAGCAGCCCATCGAGCCCCATGCCGTAGGCAACGGTGCGGATCTCGTGCGCGTAGGTCGGGCTGACGGTGGTGATGGCATCGGCGGTGGCGAGCGCCGCCTTCAGGTAGCTGATGTTGCCGAAATACTCGATCGCCCCGTCGCCTGCCGCGGCATAGTCGAGGCGCAGCGCGTTGAAGGTGTCCCAGCCGACAACGCCCTGGAAGGCGATGTTGTGGACGGTGATGATGGTCTTGGCCGTCGATCCGGCATTGTACTTCACGTAGGCCGGCACGAGCCCCGACTGCCAGTCATGGCAGTGGAGGATGTCCGGCCGGTAGCCTTCGACAATGCCGCAGCCCAGCTCGTAGGCGGCAAAGCTTAGCGCCGCATAGCGCCGCCAGTTGTCCGGGAAGTCCCGCCCATCCGGTGCAAGGTACGGACTACCGGGCCGGGTGAACAGGTGGTGCGCCTCGAGTGCGATCACGTCGAGCCCGCCGGCCCGCCCGGCGATCAGCCTGGCTTCGCCCCCGAAGAAATCCGGGTAATACCAGACCTCGCGTCCGCTGCTGGCGAGCGCATCCATCACCTTGGGGTAGCCCGGCAACAGCACCCGCATGGACACGCCATGCGGGGCGAGCGCCGACGGCAGCGCGCCGACAACGTCGGCGAGCCCCCCTGTCTTGATCAGCGGATAGGCCTCGGAGGCGACCGACAGGACCTCGATCATCCGTTCTCCCGTCAACGGCTGGCGATATATTTGTCGACCATCGGCTGGGTGACCAGCGTCACCCCTTCGGCGGTGCGGCGGAACCACTGGGAGTCAAATGCCGGATCCTCGCCCACCACGAGGCCTTCGGGGATGTTGACGCCGCGATCGATGACGACCTTTCGCAGCCGCGCGCCGCGCCCGATGGTGCAATAGGGCAGCACCACCGCCTCGTGCAGTTCGGAATAAGAATGGACGCGGGCGCCGGTCGACAGCAGCGTGCGGTCGAGCTGGCCGCCCGAAATGATGGTGTCGCCCGATACCAGCGAGTTCACCGCCGAGCCGCGCCGGCCGTCGAAATCATGGACGAACTTAGCCGGCGGGGTGATCTCGGCGAAGGTCCAGATCGGCCAGTCGCGATCGTAGAGGTCGAGCTGCGGGGTCACGTCCGTCAGGTCGATATTGGCCTTCCAGTACGCATCGATGGTGCCGACATCGCGCCAATAGGCCACTTCCTCGTTGGGCGAACGGACGCAGGAGCGCGGGAAGCGGTGCGCCCAGGCCGAGCCGTTCTTGACGATATAGGGGATGATATCCTTGCCGAAGTCGCGGCTCGACCCTTCGGTCGCGGCGTCGCGGCGCAGCTGTTCCATCAGGAAGCGCGTCTCGAACACGTAGATACCCATCGAGGCCAGGGCCATGTCCGGCTTGTCGGGGATGCCGGGCGGATCCTTGGGCTTTTCGACGAAATCGAGCACGCGGTCGCGGCCGTCGACGGCCATCACGCCAAAGCCGGTGGCTTCCATGCGCGGCACTTCGAGGCAGCCGATGGTGACGTCCGCCCCAGTGTCCACATGCTGCCGGAGCATGATTTCGTAGTCCATCTTGTAGATGTGGTCGCCCGCCAGCAGCACGATGTAGCGGGGACCATAGTCCTCGATGATGTCCATGTTCTGGAACACGGCGTCGGCGGTGCCTTCGTACCACTGCGTCTCGGACACACGCTGGCTGGCCGGGAGTACGTCAAAACTCTCGTTTCGCTCGGTGCGCAGGAAGTTCCAGCCGCGCTGCAGGTGGCGGATCAGCGAGTGTGCCTGATACTGCGTCGCCACCGAGATACGGCGAATGCCGGAGTTCAGCGCGTTAGACAGCGCGAAATCGATGATGCGCGACTTGCCGCCGAAATATACGGCGGGCTTGGCGCGCCGATCGGTCAGTTCGAACAGTCGCGTACCTCTTCCGCCCGCGAGCACGTAGGCCATTGCCTCGCGCGCCAGCGGCGATGGGGTGCGGTAGTCAGCCATGGTTGTCCTCCCTCAGGTCCCGCTTAGGCGGGATCGTACTTCAGAAACAGCGTGCACATCGGTGGCAGATACAGGTCGGCGTAGGGTCCGAGACCCTCCACATCGCTGGCCCGCGCGACCACCTTGCCCTGGTTGCCCTTGTTGGTCCCGCCGTACCACCCGGCGTCGGTGTTGAGCCGCTCGACCCAGTTGCCGGCCAGCGGCATGGGCACGCGGTAGTTTTCGCGTGGCACCGGGGTCATGTTCGAGACCACGACAACGGGATCCTCCCCCGGGGCCTTGCGGGCAAAGGCGAAGACCGAGTTGGCCTGGTCGTTGCCGATCAGCCACTGGAAACCCTCGGGCTCGTTGTCGCGCGCATGCAGCGCCGGCAACTCGCGATAGGCGGCATTCAGGTCGGAGATGAGGCGGCGGATGCCGTCATGCGACGGGGCATCGAGCAGCCACCAGTCGAGGCTCTTCGCCTCGTTCCACTCCTCGCGCTGGCCAAACTCCTGGCCCATGAACAGCAGCTTCTTGCCCGGCCAGCCCCACATGAAGCCGTAATAGGCGCGCAGGCCGGCGAACTGGGCCCAGTCGTCGCCACCCATCTTGGCCAGCAGCGAACCCTTGCCGTGCACCACCTCGTCGTGGCTCAGCGGCAGGATGAAGTTCTCGGCGTAAGCGTAGAGCGCGGCGAAGGTCAGGTCGCTGTGGTGATAGCGGCGATGGATCGGGTTGCGGCTCATGTACCGCAGCGTGTCGTTCATGAAACCCATGTTCCACTTGAAGCCGAAACCGAGCCCGCCCTTGTCGGCCGGGGCGGAAACGCCGCTCCACGAGGTGGATTCCTCGGCGATCATCATGACGCCGGGATGCAGCCGGTAAGCCTCGGTGTTGACGCGCTTCAGGAAATCGACAGCCTCGAGATTGTGGTTGCCGCCGAACTCGTTGGGCACCCACTCCCCCGCTTTGCGGGAATAGTCGAGGTAGAGCATCGAGGCGACCGCATCGACGCGCAGGCCATCGATGTGAAAACGCTCCAGCCAGTAGAGCGCGTTGTTGACGAGGAAGCTCACCACTTCCTTGCGGCCGAAATTGTAGACGGCGGTGTTCCAGTCGGGGTGGTAGCCCTGCCGCGGATCGAGATGCTCATAGAGCGCAGTGCCGTCGAAGCGGGCGAGGCCGAACTCGTCGGTGGGGAAATGCGCCGGCACCCAGTCGAGGATGACGCCGAGGCCGGCGTTGTGGGCCGTGTCGATGAAGCGGGCGAAACCGGCCGGATCGCCGAAGCGGGCGGTCGGAGCATAAAGCCCCGTCGGCTGGTAGCCCCAGCTCGGATCGAACGGATGCTCGGAAATCGGCATCAGCTCGATATGGGTGTAGCCGAGGTCAGCGGCGTAGGGGATCAACTGTTCGGCGAGCTGGTCGTAGCTCATGAAGCCGCCATCGGCGCGGCGCCGCCACGAACCGAGATGTACCTCGTAGATCGAGACCGGATCGCGCCGCCAGTCCTTCTTGGCGCGCGCTTCCATCCAGGCGCTGTCGGTCCAGTGGAACGGCGCCGGATCGGCGACGACGGAAGCGTTCTTGGGCCGCATCTCCGACTGGCGGGCGAACGGATCGGCCTTCAGCGGGAGCACCTTGCCGTTCTGGCCGACGATCTCGAACTTGTAGATTTCGCCGGGCCCGATACCGGGAACGAACACTTCCCAGATGCCGGTCGAGAGCCGCACCCGCATCGGGTGGCGGCGTCCATCCCAGTCGTTGAAGGGGCCGACGACGGAGACGCGCTGCGCGTTCGGTGCCCAGACGGCGAAGTGCGTGCCGTGCACACCCTCGAACTCAAGCGCATGGGCGCCGAGCTTGTCGAACAGCCGCAGGTGCGAGCCTTCGCCGATATAGTAGTCATCCATCGGACCCAGCACCGGCCCGAAGCTGTAAGGGTCCAGTACGTCCCACTCGCCGCCATCGTTGCGGGCGTGGTAGCGCACCGGCATGCGGCCCTTGAGCGCCACCTTGCCCTCGAAGAAGCCGGCGTCGTGACGCTGGGTCAGCTCACCCAGGATGCGGTTGTCGAGCGTGCGAGCCGACACCGTTTCGGCATGCGGGATGAACGTCCGCGCCACCCAGGTTCCATCCACCTCGTGCAGGCCGAGGATGCCGAATGGATCGGAATGGCGGCCCGCGACGATTGCCTTGATGTCGCTCTCTTCGGCCTGCCAGCTCGCTTTGCTCACGCGTACTACCTCTTGACGGGAACGCCCCAGATTTCGTTGGCGTATTGCCGGATCGTCCGGTCCGACGAGAAGAAGCTCACATGCGCCGTGTTCCGGATAGCCATGGAATACCATTTCCGCGGGTTGATCCAGATATCGTCGACCTTCCGCTGCGCCGCCGCATACGCGTCGAAGTCACGTGCCACCATGAACCAGTCGTGGTCGTAGAGACCACCGATCAGGTCACGATAGCGGTTCGGATCGTCGGGCGAGAAGACGCCCGAGCTGATCGCCTCCAGCGCCTCGCGGAGCTGGGGGGATTTGTCGATCGCAGTGCGCGGGACTTCCGAGCGGCTGCGGATTTCGGCCACCTTGTCGGTCGTGAGACCGAAGATGATCATGTTCTCGTTGCCGACCTGCTCGAGCATCTCGACGTTCGCACCATCAAGCGTGCCGATGGTGAGGGCGCCGTTGGCCATGAACTTCATGTTGCCGGTGCCCGATGCCTCCATGCCGGCAGTCGAAATCTGCTCGGAAAGGTCAGCGGCGGGGATGATGGTTTCAGCGAGCGACACGTTGTAATTCGGCAGGAAAGCGATCTTGAGGAGGCCACGCACCGCCGGATCGTTGTTCACGACCCGGGCCACGTCATTGATCAACTTGATGATCAGCTTTGCGTTCCAATAGCCCGGCGCTGCCTTGCCGGCGAACACCTTCACCCGCGGCACCCACTCCTTGTCGGGCCGCGAGCGGATCATCGAGTAGTGCGCCACCGCCTCGATGATGTTGAGCAGTTGCCGCTTGTATTCGTGGATCCGCTTCACCTGCACGTCGAAAAGCGCATCGGGCGAAACGACGATGCCGAGCCG
>CAMDAL010000138.1 GCA_945888565.1 Devosia equisanguinis
CTCAAAAACACAACGCATGCTCGAGATCACACTCGACCTCTTCTTCAACCGACACGCAATGCAAACGAGTCCAAACTGAACAGTCCCCCACAAGGGGGAGGGAGCCGCTGCTGCCGCTACCGTGCCACTGCTCTCCCTCCCCCTTGTGGGGAGGGTAGCGGCGCTCGGCCCACCGGGCGGTAGCATAGCTGGGGTGGGGGTGAAGCCAAACCTCGACTTCGCCGCCGGAATCCCGCATGCACTTGCCGTGCTGAACCCCCTCACCGATCGCCGCGTCGTCGTCGCCATCGCGCTGCTGTGCTGCCTGCTCTGGGGCAGCGCCGTGCCGGCGGTGAAGATCGGCTATGGCCTGTTCGCCATCGCGCCGGGCGACACGCCCTCGCTGATGCTGTTCGCCGGGGTGCGCTTCTTCCTGTCGGGGCTGATCCTGCTCGGCTACTCGGCGCTCACCCGCAAGCCGGTAGCGCAGCCGTCCGGCCGCCTCGGCCAGCTGCTGCTGCTCGGGCTGATCAGCACCGCCGGGCAATACCTGTTCTACTATATCGGCCTCGCCCACACGACGGGCGTGAAGGTGTCGATCACCACCTCCACCAGCACGTTCTTTTCGGTGCTGCTGGCGCACTTCCTCTACGCCAACGACAAGCTGACGGCGCAGCGCATCATTGGCTGCCTGATCGGCTTTGCCGGTGTCGTCGCGGTCAACCTCAGTGCCACCGGCTTCGACCTGCACATCAGCCTCCTCGGCGAAGGCTTCATCGTCATCGCGGCGGCGCTGTTCTCCATCGCCGGGGTCTACGGCAAGCGCGTCTCGGCGCAGATGGATGCCGGCGTGATGACCGGCTGGCAGCTCATGCTTGGCGGCGCCGTCCTCGGCATGACCGGGTTCATGACGGGTGGCCACTTCGGCGCCTTCGGCCTCGAGGCGGCGCTGCTTCTCGCCTACCTCGCGGCGCTGTCGGCCATCGCCTTCGCGCTCTGGGCGCTGCTGCTCAAGCACAACCCGGTCGGCTCGATCGCCATCTTCAGCTGCGCCATCCCGATCTTCGGCGTGCTGCTGGCCGGCCTGTTCCTCGGCGAAACGATCCTCGAATGGAAAAACCTCGCCGCCCTGCTGCTGGTCAGCATCGGCATCGTACTGGTGACGGGGTCAGGGCGGAAGGCTATTGCCTAGCCCTTCGCACCCTCGAACACCCGCCAGCGCTTCGGCCTGAACGCGATCCGCGATCTTTCACCCGCCGGGTGGTCGAAGGGCAGGTCGATCTCGATGCGGTCGGGATAGCCGCCGATTTCCAGCTCCACCCGCCGCGTGCCACCAACCCGGCGCGACGCGGCGACGACACCGGCCAGCGCCGCCCCGTCCTCGACCAGCTCCACATCGTGCGGGCGGAAGAACAGCCGGGCGTCGCCGGTCGCGTCGTGCGGCGCGGGCAGGCCGATGGCGCGGCCGCCCACCCACAGCTCGTGGTTCTCAACCGTTACCGGCAGCGCGCTCGATTCGCCGATGAAACCGAAGACAAAGGGGTTCGATGGGGTGTCGTACACCTCGTCCGGAGTGCCGACCTGCTCGATCTTGCCCTGGCTCATCACCACCAGCCGGTCGGCCAGCTCCAGCGCCTCTTCCTGGTCGTGGGTGACGAAAACGGTCGTGTGCCCGGTCCGATCGTGGATTTCGCGCAGCCACTTGCGCAATTCCTTGCGCACCATGGCGTCGAGCGCGCCGAACGGCTCGTCGAGCAGCAGCACGCGCGGCTCGATGGCGAGCGCCCGGGCCAGCGCCACGCGCTGCCGCTGCCCGCCCGAGAGCTGCTGCGGGAAGCGCTTGTCGAGGCCGCTCAACTGCACCAGCTCGAGCAGTTCCAGCGCCCGGCGCCGGATCTCGGCCGCCGGCGGACGGGTGGAGCGTGGTCGCACCTTCAGCCCGAACATGATGTTTTCGAGCACGTTCATGTTGCGGAACAGCGCATAGGCCTGGAACACGAAGCCGACATTGCGCTCCTGCACCGACTTGGATGACGCATCCTCGTCGCCGAAGAAGATCCGCCCCGCCGTCGGCGTTTCCAGCCCGGCGATCAGCCGCAGCAGCGTCGTCTTGCCCGAGCCCGATGGCCCGAGCAGCGCGATCAGTTCGCCCGAGCGGATGTCGAGCGACACATCATTGAGCGCCGGATAGCGCGAGAATTCCTTGCGGATATCCTGAACCCGAATTTCCACGCCGATCTCCTTGTTCTTTCATGGTCGCGCGGCCGAACCGCAAAAGTCTGCAACTTTTGCTGGCCACGCTCCTAATGTCGCCTGCCCGCGAGATCGGCGCCGAAGCGCAGCTCGAGGATGGTCTTGAACAGCAACGTCAGCAGTGCCAGCGCGGCGAGCAGCGACGCGATGGCAAAGGCTGCCGTGAAATTGTACTCGTTGTAGAGGATTTCGATGTCGAGCGGCATGGTCGTGGTCTTGCCGCGGATATGGCCCGACACCACGCTCACCGCGCCGAACTCGCCCATGGCGCGCGCATTGCACAGCAGCACGCCATAGAGCAGGCCCCAGCGGATGTTCGGCAGCGTCACCCGCCAGAAGGTCTGCCAGCCGGTGGCGCCCAGCGAGATCGCCGCTTCCTCGTCGGTATTACCCTGGTCCTGCATCAGCGGGATCAGTTCGCGGGCGATGAACGGGAAGGTGACGAACACCGTTGCCAGCACGATGCCCGGCACGGCGAAGATGATCTCGATATTGTTGGCCCTGAGGAACGGCCCGAACCAGCCCTGCGCGCCGAACAGCAGCACGTAGACCAACCCCGAAACGACTGGCGACACCGAGAACGGCAGGTCGATCAGGGTGGTCAGGAAGCTCTTGCCCCAGAACTCGTATTTCGCCACGCACCAGGCCGCCATGACGCCGAACACTAGGTTCAGCGGCACCGATATCGCCGCCACCAGCAGCGTCAGCTGGATTGCGGCGAGCGACTGGCGATCGTTGAACGAGCGCAGGTAGGTATCGAGCCCCTTCTTCAGCGCCTCGACAAACACGATCACCAGCGGCAGCAGGACGATCAGCGCCATGAAGGCGAAGGCGATGCCGATCAGCGTCCACTTCACCCAGGCTCGCTCAGTCGTCGGGCGGGTGTGCTGGTAGGCCGGTTGGTTCGGCCGGCGGCTATCGTAGACGGCGCCTTCGCGATCAGACATTGCCGTATCTCCGCCGGCTCCAGGCCTGGATCAGGTTGATGACAAGCAGCATGGCGAAGGCGATCAGCAGCATGATGCCGGCAATCACCGAGGCGCCCGCCTGGTCGAATTCCTCGAGCTTGATGACGATCAGCAGCGGGGCGATTTCCGACACGTTGGGCAGGTTGCCGGCGATGAAGATCACCGAGCCGTACTCGCCCACGGCGCGGGCAAAGGCCAGCGCGAAGCCGGTGAGGATCGCCGGGGTCAGCCGCGGCAGCATCACCCGGGTGATCGTCTGCCAGCGGTTGGCGCCGAGCGTTGCCGCGGCTTCCTCGAGCTCCTGCTCGAACTCCTCCAGCACCGGCTGCACCGTGCGCACCACGAAGGGCAGCCCGATGAAGATCAGCGCGATGACGATACCGGTCGGGGTGTAGGCGATCTTCCAGCTCAGCTGGAACTCGCTCAGCCCGAACGGCAGCCAGGTCTGCGCTGCGATCCACTGGTTCAGCGCCCCGGCAGGGGCGAACAGCGAGCCGATCCAGCCCTTGGGGGCATAGAGGCTCGACAGCGCGATGCCGGCTACGGCGGTGGGCAGCGCGAAGGGCAGGTCGACGATGGCGTCGAGCAGCCGCCGGCCCCAGAACTTGTAGCGCACCAGCACCCAGGCGATGATGACGCCGAACACCACGTTCACCAGCGCCGCGAGCAGCGAAGAGCCAAAACTCACTTCCAGTGCCGCAAGCGTGCGGCGAGAGGTGGCTATGGAAATGATCTTGTCGAGCGGCGTCGTCGCCGCCTTGAGGAACAGCGCGATCACCGGGATCAGCACGATCAGGCTGAGATAGGTGAGCGTGTAGCCGAGCGTCAGCCCGAAGCCGGGGATCACGCTGGGCTTCACGAAGCTCCACCCTGCCCGGCGGGCAGGGTAGGCAATGGGGGCGGTGCCCGCGACCGGCCCGGTCGCGTTGGCGGTGGCGTTGTTACTCAGGGCCGTAGACCTGGTCGAAGATGCCGCCGTCACCAAAGTGCTTCGGCTGCACGGTCTTCCAGCCGCCGAACAGCGGGTCATCGATCGAGACCAGCGTGATCTGCGGGAAGTCCGCCAGCAGCGCCTGGTCGGTCACCAGTTCCGGCGCGCTCGGCCGGTAGTGGTTCGCAGCGGCAATCGTCTGGCCTTCGGCCGAATAGAGATAGTCGAGATAGGCCTTCGCCACCTCGGCGGTGCCGTGCGCCTCGACATTCTTGTCGATGATCGCCACCGGCGGTTCGGCGAGGATCGACGACGGCGGGTAGACGATGTCGAAATTGTCGGCCCCGAACTCGGCGAGCACGAGGAACGCCTCGTTCTCCCAGGCCAGCAGTGCGTCGCCCAGTTCCTTCTGCGCGAAGGTCACGGTGGAACCGCGCGCGCCGGTATCGAGTACCGGCACGTTGCCGTAGAGCGCCTTGATGAACTCGGCGTTCTTCGCCTCGTCGCCGCCATAGGCCGTATTGGCCCAGGCCCAGGCGCCGAGGTAGTTCCAGCGCGCCCCGCCCGAGGTCTTGGGGTTCGGGGTGATCACCTCGACGCCGTCCTTGATCAGGTCGCCCCAATCGGCGATGGCCTTCGGGTTGCCCTTGCGCACCAGGAACACGATGGTCGAGGTGTAGGGGGTCGAATTGTTCGGCAGTTCGGCGCGCCAGTCCGCGTTCAGCAGTCCGGACCTTTCGGCAATGGCGTCGATGTCGCCTTCGAGCGCCAGCGTCACCACGTCGGCCCCCAGCCCGTCGATCACCGACTGCGCCTGCTTGCCCGAGCCGCCATGGCTCTGCTCGATGGTGAGGGTGTTCCCCGTCGTGTCCTTCCAGTGCCTGGCGAAGGCGTCGTTGAACTGTGAGTAGAGCTCACGGGTCGGATCGTATGAGACGTTGAGCAGCGTCTGGTCCGCAGCCCGCACGGTCACGATACCGGCAATCCCGAAGGCGGCAACCAGGCCGCCAAAGGCCAGAAGTCTCGCAGCGCTCTTCATCACGTCCCCCAGCTGAAGAAACTGATGATACTCTAGCGGTCCAGTCGGCATTAACAAGGAAGCAACCATGCGCGCGCTGCAGCGCAGGAGAAAAAGCTTTCCGGCAATCTGGTGCGCCACAACCGTTCGTTGCCTTGCCGGCCGGTAGTCAGTTGAGGCCGGCCCTGCGGCGCGACGGAAGGACTTCAGTTGTTGGGAACGATGAAATACGCGCCGTTGACGACCTGGATCGTATTGGCCTTGCCGGGCTGCAGCGAGGTAGTCGTCACCGTGCTGCCCGAGGCGATTTCCGCCACAGCGGTGGCGCCAGCCGCCAGCTTGCGGGAATAGCTCTCAGTGGCATCGATAGTGACCACGGCCGGAACGCGACCGATGGTCAGCCGCAGTCCAAGCGTGAAGGGCTGCGGGTTGTCGAGCCGAATTTCATCGTCTGCTACGGCCGGGGCGGGAACATACGCCCCAAGACCGGGAGTCCGATAGCGGCAGGTTCCGTCTGGGCAATACAGCTTTTTCAGCATCTCGCTGTCGAGAACATACGGACTCATTTCGGGAAGCTGATAGTGCTCCGGCAACTGGGTGTGCTCCGGTATCTGGAGCTTTCCTAGGTAGTTGTATTTTCCCAGGTCGGCGTCGTCGCCGAATGCCTGGCTCGGTAGCTCGAACGTTTGCCAGCCTTCCCTGCCCCCATCCTGGGCGGCGACGGCCCCCGGCAGGCACAGGGCAACGACCAGCAACCAGCCGCGGATCACTTCACCACCTTTGCCGTCTTGTCGTCGTCGCGGTTCTCTCCGGGGGGCTGCGACTCGTCCTGCTTGTCGAGCTTGCCGAAGATGTAGCCCACGATGGTGCCCAGCAGCGCATAGACCGGAGCGGCCTGCTTGTCGGAATACCCCGCCGCAATCAGGAAAAGCGCTGCGAAGACGATCACCACCACAATGAAGGCCCGGGTGAACTCGGGCGTCATGCCCTTGCCCCAACCCATGACCATCAATGCCACCAATGTCGCCACGAGGGTGGCGACGGTCATGATGACGATGATCTGCTCGAACGGCGTCTTGAAGGTGACCCATGCGGTCGGGGCGTCGGGCAGTCCGGTGCTGAACGATCGGCCTTCCAGCGTTTCGACAAGCGTTGCGGGGCCGACCTGCGGCTGCTCGACCACTGGAGCCGGGTTCGACGGAATTTCCACCCCGTCGCTCTGTGCCACCAGAAACTCGGGCGCAGCAGCCTGCGCAAGACAGGACGCAAATATCCCGATCAGAAAGACAAACAAAGCCGTCGATACGATGCGGAACATCTTGTGTGCCCGATGTAGCCATGCCCATGGCACAATACATCAAGCGACGGCGTTGGCCGTTCGTATGAATACTGAAGCGGTCGCCTACCCGAATACCACCGTCTTGCGGCCGTTCAGCATCACCCGGTTCTCGAGGTGCAGCTTCACGGCCCGCGCCAGCACGCGGCTTTCGATGTCGCGGCCGGCGGCGATCAGGTCGTCGGGGCTCATGGCGTGGGTCACCCGCGCCGTCTCCTGCTCGATGATCGGGCCCTCGTCGAGTTCCGGCGTCACGTAGTGCGCCGTGGCCCCGATGATCTTCACGCCGCGCTCGTGCGCCTGGTGGTAGGGCTTGGCGCCCTTGAACGATGGCAGGAAAGAGTGGTGGATGTTGATGATCTGCCCGTAGAGCCGCGTCGCGAAGCGGTCCGAGAGGATCTGCATGTAGCGCGCCAGCACCACCAGATCGGCGCCGGTCTGGTGGAACAGCTCGATCACCGCATCTTCCTGCGCCGCCTTGTTGGCCTTGTCGACCGGCAGCACGTGATAGGGAATGCCCTCGAAATCAGCGGTGCGCCGGCTGTCCTCGTGGTTGGAGACAATCGCCGCCACCTCGGCATCGAGCCAGCCGACCTTGATCTGGTAGAGCAGGTGCAGCAGAGCGTGGTCGAACTTGCTGACCATCACCAGCACCTTCTTCTTCTTGGCCTCGCTCACCAGCGTGGTGCGCATGCCGAAGCGCTCGACCGCCGGCTTCAGCCCGCGCTCGACGGCGTCGCGATCCACCCCATCGGGGGCGGTGAAGGCCAGCCGCATGAAGAACGTGCCGGTTTCCTGGTCCCAGAACTGGTTGGATTCCGCGATGTTGCAACCGAGGCCCGCCAGTTCCGTCGTCACCGCCGCAACGATCCCGGGCCGGTCGGCGCAGGAGAGGGTGAAAATGAACTTGGCAGGCATGGGGAACTCCCGGTGAAAAGTGCCGGGAGGTAGTCACGCGCAGGGCAGGGGGTCAAGGGGTTGGGGGGTAAAGGGTTTACCGGGAGGATGGAACGCCCCCTCCCCCGGCTTTGCCGGTCCCCCTCCCCCGCTATCGCGGTGGAGGATCACTGCGACGTCAGTGCCTTACTGTTGTTGGGGCGCTGCGGTCGGAGTGCTCCTCCACTGTGGCGAAGCCACGGAGGGGGACCAGCCGTAGGCTGGTGGAGGGGGCGTCCACCAAAACGCACCCGCTACCCCTCGATCATCCACTCATGCTCGGGCGCATTGTAGAACTTCCACGTCCGCTTCGGCCCGGCCATGACGTTGAGGTAATACACGTCGTACCCCGCCACCGCCGCGACCGGATGGTACCCTTTCGGCACCAGCACCACGTCGCCATCCTCGATCAGCATCGTTTCGTCGAGCGAGCGGTCGTCGGTGAACACCCGTTGGAAGCCGAACCCCTGCGGCTTCGAAAACCGGTGGTAATACGTCTCCTCGAGAAAGCTCTGGCGCGGCAGGTCGTCCTCGTCGTGCCGGTGCGGCGGATAGCTCGAGGTGTGCCCGCCCGGCGTGATCACCTCGACCACCAGCAGCGAATCCGCCTCGGCCGTCTCCGGCAGGATGTTTGAGGGATACCGCGTGTTGGTGCCCTTGCCGCGCGTCAGCCGCTCGACCTGTGCCGGCCCGATGGCCCGCGGCGGCCGAGCCCCGAAGACGCCCGGGGCCGAGCACACCGCCACTTCGAGCGGCGTCAGCGCCTCGATGCGCCATTGTGCTCCCGCCGGGGCGTACACCGAATGCGCAGGCCCCTCGAACGGGCTCATCCGCTCGCCGACGAGGAAATCCTGCCCGTCCACCGTCACCTTCGCCTTGCCGGCGATCAGCACGATGCACACTTCGCGGTCGTCGCAGCCGCCCTTGGCGATATCGCCCGGGCTCGGCAGCTTGTGCAGGTCGAAGCCCACATAGGTCCAGCCGGCGCTTTCCGGCGTGACGTGGTGCACATGCCCGATCGGCGCAGCGGGCCTAACTCTTAGGTTTGGCATTGTCGTCCTTGGCCAGTTCGTTCTCGAAATTGATGAAGAACATCCACACGGCATAGGCGAGGGCCGCCAGCGTGATCATCCCCCAGAACGAGTCCTGGTTGTAGATCCACTCCCAGCCGCACCAGACGAAGATGACGCCCACCAGCAGCACCCGCCGCCACAGCGGCTTGAACCAGGGCATCGACAGCACGCGGGGCTTTTCAGGGGTCTCGGTCATGTCCGCACTCCACTAGCGGGTGGGGAATCCCTGCGTCTCCACCGTATAACCGGCCGCGCTCATCACCCGCATCAGTTCCTTGTAGCCCACCTGCGCCATCCGCAAAGGCGGATTTTCCTTGGGCGGCTGCTCAGCCTCGACAACGAACCAGCCCTCGTAGCCATGATCGGCGAAGCGCTGCACGATGGCGCCGAAATCCAGCGACCCATCGCCCGGCACCGTGAAGGCCCCGAGCGCCACCGCATCGAGGAAGCTCTGGCGGCTGCGATCCAGCCCATCCACCACGGCGCGGCGAATATCCTTCACATGCACGTGGTTGATGCGGGCATGGTGGTTGTCGATGGCGCGCAGCACATCGCCACCGGCAAACGCCAGGTGCCCGGCATCGAGCAGCAGCGGAATCCCTTCGCCCGAATGGCGCATGAACGCGTCGAGCTCCGGCTCGGTCTCGACCACCGCGGCCATATGGTGATGGTAGCTCAGCGGCATGCCCTGTTCCGCGCACCATTCGCCGAAACTGGTGACCCGCCGCGCATATTCCTTCATCTCGTCGTCGGAGAGTTTTGGCTTCGTCGCCAGCGGCTTGCTCCGATCGCCCTGGATCGAGCGGCCGACCTCGCCATAGACGATGCAGGGCGCATCCACCGCCTTGAACAGCTCGATCATCGGCGCGATGCGGTCCTGGTTGGCGGCGAGGTCCTCGTCCACCAGCGTGCCCGAGAACCAGCCACCGCAGAGCGTCACATCAGCCGCCTTGAGGATCGGCAGCATCGTCGCCGGATCCTCCGGAAACCGCCGCCCCTTCTCCATTCCGGTAAACCCGGCCGAGCGCGACTGCCGCAGGCACTCCTCCAGCGATACGTCGTCCGACAGTTCCGGCAGATCGTCGTTCCACCACGCGATCGGCGACATCCCCAGCTTGGCTTTCAGCATGCTTGCTCCACTCAATCAGGGGCCGAACGCCCCCTCCACCAGCCTGCGGCTGGTCCCCCTCCCCCGCTACGCGGTGGAGGAGCACCGCAACCTCGGCGCCTTATCCCTCAAGAAGCGCTGCCCCTC
>CAMDAL010000139.1 GCA_945888565.1 Devosia equisanguinis
ACTCGTCGCCGAAATCGGCTCCTGGGAGCGCCAGCGAAACGCCGACAAGGCTCAGATCAACTGGATGTTCACCACCGAAAAAGCCCGCCAAAAACTCCGCAAAGCCTATCCGGTCAAAGAGTCATAATCTCTGTGCACCGGTACTAGGCTCTTGACCGAAAGTTCGCCTTCACGCTGCCGCGCCTTGGCGAGTTCGTAGCGGGTCTGCATCCGCATCAGGGTTTCGGCCCTGACGCCAAACGCATGTTCGAAACGGATCGCCATTTCTGCGGAGAGGGACGACCGCCCGTGAAGGAGGGCGCTGATCGCCTGCCGGCTGACACCGAAGGCTTCAGCCAGCCGGTTGACCGAGACGCCATGTGCCTCGACGATTTCAGTCCGGAGCCATTCTCCGGCGTGGAGGGCAAAAGAGGGGTGAACCGTGACAACCATCAGTGATAATCCTCAAGGTCGAGGTCAGCTATCGCGCCGTCCTCGGTGATCGTGAATGTCATGCGCCAGTTGCGGGTCAGGGTCATCGACCACGTTCCAGCGCGATCGCCCGTCATCAGGTGAAGGCCATAGTTTGGCGGGGTGGCCAGTTCGTCCATGTCCTCCGCAACAATGATGAAGTTGAGCATGCGGAAAAGCCGGTCAACCAGATCTCCCGGTAACCCCTTCGCATTGCCCGTTTCAACAAACCGACTGAGCGCCTTGTGGGCGATGCTCTCGATTTCCATGAGGCGGAAACTAGCAGCGTCGCGGCGCAATGTAAAGCGACGCTTTACATGACGGAAAAGCGCTAAGCCGCGAGGCTGTCCTTCGACTCCAGCCCCAGCATCAGGTTGAGGTTCTGCACCGCTGCGCCGGATGCGCCCTTGCCGAGGTTGTCGTAGACGGCGACCAGCAGGGCCTGCGCGCGCTTGTCGTTGGCGAACACGTGCAATTTCATGCGGTTGGTGTCGTTGTAGACGGTCGGGTCGAGCTCGGGCGACTTCTCCAGCGCTTCGAGCGGCGCGACTTCGACGGCGCTGTTGGGGATCACGGCAAAATGTGCATGGATCGCTTCGTGCAGTTCGGCGCCGGTCGGCACCCTGTCGAGGCTCCACAGCTGCAGCGGCACATAGGTCGCCATGCCCTGCTTCACGTTGATCACCGCCGGCTGGAACAGCGGATCATGCGCGAGCTTGGCGTAAGTCCGCATCTCCGGCAGGTGCTTGTGGTTGAAGCCGAGGGCATAGGGGGCGTAGCGGCTGGTGATGCCGCCTTCGCCCTCATAGGCCTCGATCATCTGCCGCCCGCCGCCGGAATAGCCGGAGACGGCGTTGACGGTGATCGGGAAATCGGCCGGCAGCAGGCCCGCCTCGATCAGCGGCCGGACGGTAGCGATCGGCCCCTGCGGGTAGCAGCCGGGATTGGAGACGCGCTTCGCCGCGGCGATCTTTGCCGGCTGCGCCTTGTCCATTTCGGCAAAGCCATAGGTCCAGCCCTCGGCGACCCGATAGGCGGTGGAGGCGTCGATCACCTTGGTGGTGTCGTTCTCGATCAGCGATACGCTTTCCCTGGCTGCATCGTCGGGCAGGCAGAGGATGGCGACGTCGGCGAGGTTCAGCAGGCGCTTCCGCTCGTCCTGGTCCTTGCGCTTGTCGTGGGCGATCGAGATGATCTCCAGGTCGCGGCGGCCTTCGAGGCGCTCGCGGATCTGCAGCCCCGTGGTGCCGGCTTCGCCATCGATGAAGATCTTCGCGACCATGACTGTCTCCCTCAAGGTGCAGGAGTTGAATGCGGCGCACATATAGGAGTTGCGCGGCCCGGCTGCAAAACAAAATCGGGGTGCCGAGGCGGCTTGCCCGGCGCGGCGCCTGCCGCTACGCCTTGAGCAAAACAGGAGGCTGCCCATGACCCCGCATAACCACGCAAAGCCCGGCGACTATGCCGAAGCCGTGCTGCTGCCCGGCGACCCGCTGCGCGCCAAGTGGATCGCCGAGAATTTCTTCGAGAACGCGCGCCAGGTGAACTCGGTGCGCAACTGCCTCGGCTTCACCGGCACCTGGAAGGGCAAGCCGGTCTCGGTGCAGGCGACCGGCATGGGGCAGGCCTCGCTGTCGATCTACGTGCACGAACTGATCAACGTCTACGGCGTGCAGAAGCTGATCCGCGTCGGCACGGCGGGCGGGCTCAACGCCAAGGTGAAGGTGCGCGACCTGATCATCGCCCAGGGCGCGACCACCGACAGCGCCATCGTCCGCGACGCATTCACGCCGTTCAACTTTGCCCCGATCGCCGATTTCGGCCTGCTGCGCGACAGCGTCGAGCGCGCCGAGAGGGCCGGCATGCGGTACCATGTCGGCAACATGCTCTCGTCCGATATCTTCTACCACATCGAGCCCGGCCTCGCCGGCTATGGCCGCCTGCCGGCGCACGGCATCCTCGGGGTCGAGATGGAAGCAGCGGCGCTCTACACGCTCGCCGCCCGCTCCGACCGCAAGGCGCTCGCCATCTGCACGATGACCGATTGCCTGATCACCCACGCCGAGCTTTCGTCCGACGAGCGGCAGAGTTCGCTGCGCGAGATGATCACGCTCTCGTTGGACGTGGCCGTAGGAGACTGAACCGCCGCTTTTGCGCCGCGATCCTTGGGTTAAGCTCGCTCAACAGGGGACGATCAGTTCATGCTTGGAAAGCACAACGCGGCGCGACTGCAGGAAACCATCCGGAGCGTCGAGACGCTGACCCGGTTCGCGCTGGCGGTGCTGGCGCTGGCTTCGGGCGTCTACACCTATCTGGGCGTGCGCGGCATCCTCGATGGGTCCGCCACGTTCGTGTTCTTTGCCGCGATCATCTATTCGGCGGCCGTGTCGGTGGCGATCTACGCGTTCTGGAGCTTCATGCTCCGCTTCGTGCCCCTGGTGGTCTCCGGCACGCAGCGGGCGGCGCTGTTCCTCACCATGGCCTTCGGCTGCGTGATGATCATCGCCATGTCGAGCTGGCTCAATGCGGCGGCGCTGGCCGGTTCGGCCGCTACCGAGCAGCACCTCGCGGTGACGCTCGAGGGCTATGTCGCCGATCTCGATGCGGCACACGGCAATGCACTCGCCGCGCAGTCGCTTCTGCCCGACGTGCAGCGCGCTGCCGAGCGGTTCAGCCGGCTGGCGGAAGATGAGCGCTCGTCAGGTGCGCTCACCGGCACCACCGGCTCCGGCTCGGTGGTGCAGCTGCTGACCCAGATGGCGGCGCAGATGACCGAACTGGGCAATTCGATCGCCTCGTCGCGCGACGAGGTGCAGACCCTGTTCACCCAGGGCTCCGAGCATCTGGCGAGGATGCGCGGGCTGGTGTCTGCTCCCGGCGACGTCGCACCGCGTGCCGATCAGTTCGCCGCCGAGGTGGTGGAGCTCAACGCCGTCGTCTCCGCGTTGCAGGAAACCAGCGTCGCCCCGTCGGTGAAGCGTGCCGCGCAGGACCTGTCGCTCGGCTTCATCGCGCCGGTGGCCGATGGCGGCAATGCCGGGCTGGTCAGCCGGCAGGACCAGGTGATGGGCAACGTCCGCACCTCGGTCGAGGCCCAGTCGCTGGCCCTGAGCCAGGCCGCCGACGAGATCCTCGCCGAACCCAAGGTCGAGCCGCGGCGGTTCACAGCGCTGAGTTCAGCCGATGCGGTGCTGCGCTACTGGAGTGACTTCATTCCGTCGTGGGCGGGCGCCATCTCGATCGACCTGCTGCCGGTGGTGCTTGTGCTGGTGCTGATGGTGGTGAACGACGCCATGCGGCGCGAATCCGGCTCGCTGGAAATGGCCGAGACGATGACCGCCGCCGAAATGCTGCGCGCCATGGCGCTCTATCGGCAGATGGCGGCCGGCCCGCAGCCGAGCGCCGAGGAACTGCAGGCCGCAGAGACTGCGATGGCGCCGGAGCCCACTGTCGCGCCCGTCGAACGCGAGATCACCCCCGACGCGACGGTCACGCCGCTCGAGAGCGCCCGCAAGCGCGGCGACGGACCGGGTCGCGCATGAGAACTCGAACATGAGCACTGCGGCACCGAAGCGGCGCGGCATCGTCGCGGCGCTGGCGCGGATCGAGGACGGCACGATCATCCGCGCCGCCTTCTTTGCGATGCTGGCCGGCACAGCCGCGGTGCTCTATGTCGACTATGGCGAACTGACGGCGGGGGATCGCGCCAGCCTCGCCATGCCGGACATCCCGGTGCTGCCCGCCTTCAACCCCGATGACCCGATGCTCCCCGGCGGGCCGGTGGTCACCACCGACCCTGACCTGCTGCGCCAGCCCCTCACGGTAGCGCTCGGGCCGGGCGGCGTACTCTCTCTCACCGGCAGCATCGATCCCGGCAGTTTCGAGCGGGTGCAGGCCGAACTGGAGGCGCGCGGCGAGTACGTGAAGCAGGTGGCGATCAACTCGCCCGGCGGCTCGGTGATCGACGCGGTGAAGATCGGCGGGTTGATGGTGGTGGGCGAATACACGACGTCCGTGGGGAACGGAGCGCTCTGCGCCTCGAGCTGCCCGCTGATCCTCGCCGGTGGCAAGCAGCGGCTGGCATCCGCGCAATCGGCGATCGGGGTGCACCAGATCTACGCCATGG
This sequence comes from Devosia equisanguinis, assembly GCA_945888565.1. GTDB lineage: Bacteria > Pseudomonadota > Alphaproteobacteria > Rhizobiales > Devosiaceae > Devosia_A > Devosia_A equisanguinis_A. The sequence continues at coordinate 4,577 of CAMDAL010000139.1, forward strand.
CGACGGCGGGCGACCTGCCCAGCGGGTTGGCAGGGGTCGGCAATGCGATGTCGGAGGCCCAGCGCACCACGGCAATTATAACGCGTTATCTCGGCACGACGGGTGTGGATCCGGCCGTGTGGCTGCACGCCCTCGAAACCCCGCCCAGCCAGCTCTACTACCTGTCCCGCGAAGAACTGACGACCTACCGGCTTGTCACGCAATTCACAGACTAGTCGGTTAACTTCCAAATCCGGACACAATAGCGGCGGACGATGGTTGTTGCGACGGAACCACGCGGCCTGTCGTTCGTTTTGGCATCTGAGGGGAGGCCTGACCATGAACACGCATACACTCGTACGCCACACCGACATCCAGAGATGGGTGAGCGCCCGCAAGGGCCAGCCGGCAATCCGCCGGGTCCCTGACCCGACCGGCGCAATCAAGAGCAGGCTTACGCTGAGCTTTGCGCTCCATAATGCCACACCGACCGAAACGCCGAGCCAGGACGACGGCCTGAGCCCGGTATCCTGGAAAGCCTGGCTTGCTGAACTCGACCGACAGCATCTGGCGCTTCGCGTGTCAGGCGAAACGCAGCCGAACTTCGAGTTCGTGGAACGACGCGAACTGAACTGAGCGTCTAGCTAGGCCCGGCGCATTGCCGTGGTGCCAGCCAGGGGATGGGCCGGCATCTGGTCCGCGTCCGGTCCGGCGGCGATGCTGACCCGGTCCCGCCCGCCGCGCTTGCTGACATAGAGCGCGGCATCTGCCCGGCGTCGCAGGTCCGACAAGCTCTCGCTGCCATCGTATTCCGCCACCCCGAAACTGGCGGTGACCCGCACATGGGCCGGCAGCGCCCCGATGGGCTGGCTGGAGAACGCCGTCCGCAGCGTTTCCGCATAAAGCCGCGCCGCCGCGAGGCTTGCCCCCGGCAGCAGCACCGCAAATTCCTCGCCACCCATCCGGCTGGCGATCGCCCCACCGGGTGGGTTGGTGGCCAGCAGGCTGGCGAAGGCGATAATCACCTGGTCGCCGGTATCGTGGCCGAAATTGTCGTTGATGGACTTGAAGCTGTCGAGGTCGCTGACCACCAGCGCCAGCGGCATGCCCTTCTGGTTCGAGCCTGCCAGCACGGCTTCGGCGCGATCTTCGAAGCCCCGGCGGTTGAGCAGGGAGGAGAGGGGGTCAGTCTCGGAGCGCGCAGTGATCTCGACCAGCATGTCGCGCACCAGCATCAGCAGGGTGAGCAGGCCCACCGCCACCTGCAGGACGGCGCCGATTGACTGCGAATAGAGCGCGTAGGTGGTGGCGATGTAGCTCTGCGCGAAATCACCCGCGCCGCCGGTCCAGTGCGCCACCAGCGGCTTGGTGAAGAACTGCACGGCGCTGAGGCAGAACAGCACCAGCAGCGCCAGGTCCATCGGCTGCCGGCGGCGCGACCGCCAGACCTGCAGCGCCGCGATCGCCTGCAGCAGGGCGAAGGGGGCCTGGTAGGCCAGCATACGGACGAGCGAATCGCGGCCGATATCGTAGGCGAGCCAGTTCGCAGTGATCGACAGGACGGCGATCACGGCGACCGCGAGCCAGGGCATGGGCTGACGATAGCGCGACGCTATGCCGATGGTGATGCAGCCCATGGCGCCGAGGAAAAAGGCAAAGCCGGCCGTATAGGTGAGCTGCGCGTTGACCTGCACCGGCAGGATCAGCTCGGCGCCGATATAGAGCAGCCCAAAGCAGTAGGCGAGCGCGAACCAGCGCGGCGTGCCGTCACTGCGGTTGGTCGCGGCGACCAGAAAGAACGCGAGCGCAAACAGCGCCGCGATGAACAGGTTGATGGCGAGAATGAAACTCGCGCCGGCCATGCGATCTCATGTCCTTGATCCAGCGCAAAATGTACGGGTTTGGAGTAGAAGAGAGGTTAATGGCGCCAACATTAAGAGGGATGCGGCCAACCGCGGAACTCTTGAGGGTGGAGGCACTTAAGACTTGCACTCGAGCGGGCCATGCTGGTCCGGCGTCACAACGAGAGAGGCGACTATACAATGACCCAGGTTCTGACCGATCACGAGGCAATCCGGCTGTGGGCCACCGCCCGTTCCGGCAACCCCGCCATGGACGACAACCCCGGCACGCCGGTGCTGCGCATCCTGTTCGACCAGATGGCGCTGAATGCCGGCGAAAACCAGTATGGCGACCGCCCCGGCGGCATCGACCTCGTCAGCTGGGATGAGTGGTTCGAGGTGTTCGACAGGGAGAAGTTCGGGCTGCGGGTCGAGGACGAGCGGCCGGGCGTGCTCGACGACTATTTCGAGTTCGTCCCGCGCGACGGCGATCAGCAGGGCTAGCTAGCGTCCAGCGGCGCTAGTTGGGACGGATCCTCACCCACTCGTCCCAGGCGTGCTCGGCATCGATGTCGTGGTAGGGCCGGGACTGGTCCAGCTTCAGCGCTGCCGAGTACGGGACGGCCATGCAGGTGGCGCCATCGCGCGCTGCCATCACTTCGGGCTCGGTCAGCGGCCGGCCAAGCGAGCCCTCAAGTGCGCTGAGAACATCGACGAGCGGCGGATCGAAGATGAGGACCAGCGGATCGTCTGCGTTGTCCGCGCTCATTCGCGTTCAGCCACGGCCTCGATGGCTTCCATGTCTTCGTCGGAAAAGCCGAAATGGTGGCCGATTTCGTGGACGAGGACGTGGGTGATGATCTCGCCCAGCGTTTCTCCGTCTTCGGACTCAGCCCAGTAGTCGAGGATTGGGCGGCGGTACAGCCAGACCTGGTTGGGGAGCTGACCGGTGAAGCCCTGCAGGCCGCCCTGCGGCAGCCCGACGCCGCGGAACAGCCCGAGAATATCGAACTCGCTCTCGAGCTCCATCTCGCGGATGGTCTCTTCGTCGGGAAACTCCTGCACCAGGCAAGGCACATTGCCGGCCAGTGCCCGGAACTCCTCGGGCAGCGCGGCGAAGGCGGCAGCCGCGATCTGCTCGAAGTCGTCGAGGGACGGAGCGGTGCGCTCCGTCCACTGGTTGATTGTCGTCATGTTGCTCTGTCCAAGCGATCCCTGAAGGGCTCGCTTGCCCAACCGCGGTCTACTGCCACTCGCGGATATCGACGAAGTGGCCGGCGATGGCGGCGGCGGCAGCCATCTGCGGCGAGACGAGGTGCGTGCGGCCCTTGAAGCCCTGGCGGCCCTCGAAATTGCGGTTCGAGGTGGAGGCGCAGCGCTCCTGCGGCTTCAGCTTGTCGGGGTTCATGGCGAGGCACATCGAGCAGCCCGGCTCGCGCCACTCGAAGCCCGCATCCTTGAAGATCACGTCGAGGCCCTCGGCCTCGGCCTGCTCCTTCACGAGGCCGGAGCCCGGCACCACCATGGCGTTGACATGGCTCGCGACCTTCTTGCCGCCGACGATCTTCGCGGCAGCGCGCAGGTCTTCGATGCGGCCATTTGTGCACGAACCGATGAACACGCGCTCGATCGAAATGTCGGTGATCTTCGTGCCCGGGGTCAGGCCCATGTATTCGAGTGCGCGGATCTTGGAGGCGCGCTTGTTCTCGTCGGCGATGTCGTCGGGGTTCGGCACGACGCCCTGCACCGAGATAACGTCCTCGGGCGATGAGCCCCAGGAGACGATCGGCGGCAGCTGGGCGGCGTCGAGGACGACAACCTTGTCGTAAACCGCGTCCTCGTCGGAATAGAGCGTCTTCCAGTATTCGACCGCGTAGTCGTAGGCGGCGCCTTTCGGTGCGCGCGGACGGCCCTTGACGTATTCGAAGGTCTTCTCGTCGGGGGCGATGAGGCCGGCGCGGGCGCCGCCTTCGATGGTCATGTTGCAGACCGTCATGCGGCCTTCCATCGACAGCGCGCGGATCGCCTCGCCGGCGAACTCGATGACGTGCCCGGTGCCGCCAGCGGTGCCGATCTCGCCGATGATGGCGAGGATGATGTCCTTGGCGGTGACGCCCGGCGGCAGCTGGCCATCGACACGCACCAGCATGTTCTTCGCCTTCTGCTGGATCAGCGTCTGCGTGGCGAGCACATGCTCGACCTCGGAGGTGCCAATGCCGTGCGCCAGAGCACCGAACGCGCCGTGCGTCGAGGTGTGGCTGTCACCGCAGACGATGGTCATGCCGGGGAGGGTGAAACCCTGCTCCGGGCCGACGATGTGGACGATGCCTTGCCGCTTGTCGAAGGGGTCGTAATACTCGACGCCGAAATCGCGGGTGTTTTCCGCCAGCGTCGCGATCTGGATCGCGCTCTCCGGGTCGGGGTTGGGCAGCGAGCGATCGGTGGTGGGGACGTTGTGGTCGACCACCGCCAGCGTGCGCTCGGGGGCGCGGACCTTGCGGCCGTTCAGGCGCAGCCCCTCGAAGGCCTGCGGGCTGGTCACCTCGTGGACGAGGTGCCGGTCAATGTAAATAAGGCTGGTCCCGTCCTCGTTGTTCTGAACAAGGTGATCATCCCAGATCTTATCGTACAGCGTCTTGCCGGCCATCTTGAGGTCCAACTCGGGTCAGGGGGTGTAACCCGCGGTACTTAAGTGTCGGCGGCGAACCGGTCAAGCTGGCCGGAGGTCGCGGCGTTCGTCTCGCAGATGTTTGACCGCAAATACGCCGAACAGACTGGTGTCGATGCCGATGTGTTTGCGGTTCCACCAGGCGATGGCGATGGTGGCCACGGCGCGCGACCCGGCATTCACCGCGGCCGCCCCGACGAGACCCCAGGCCGGGATCACCGCGATCTCGACGACAAGGCCAAGCAGCATGATGCCACCGAAGATGCGGACATAATCGCGCTCGTGCCCGGTCATCATCATGACGATGCGCGAAGGGCCGGTGGCGGCGTCGAACAGCAGCCCGACCGCGAGCAGGATCAGCACCCAGTACCCGGCCTCGCTGTGGGGGCCAAACAGGCCAAGCACCGCCGAACCGAACACTACGTAGCCGCCGAACACCGCCAGCGAGAACACGAACCCGGCCCAGGCGCAGAGCGCCGTGATCGCCTGCGCCTTGCGCATTTCGCCGGCATGGTAGTGCCGCGACACCATCGGTGCGACCACGAGTGTGATGGCGAACATGAACAACGTCAGCAGCCCGGCGGTGCGGAAGGCATTGAAGTAGATGCCGGCGCTCTCGGCATCGACCATGAGGCCGATGAAGATGGTGTCGGCATTGAGCGCGGCGGAATCGATCAC
>CAMDAL010000140.1 GCA_945888565.1 Devosia equisanguinis
ACAGCCAAGGCGCGGGCCAACGGCATTGCGCTCCTGACGGTGCGGAATGCGCACCATTTTTCGGCGGTATGGCCGGATATCGAGCCGTTCGCCCGCGAGGGATTCATTGCCATGGCGATGATCAATTCGATGGCGAGCGTGGTGCCGCATGGCGGGCCTCGGAAGCTGTATGGCACCAATCCGCTGGGGTTTGCGGCGCCGCGGGCGGGGGGCGATCCGCTGGTGTTTGACCAGGCGTCGAGCGCACTTTCGAACGGCGATGTGCAGATTGCTGCGCGCGAGGGCCAGAAACTTCTGCCAGGCTCGGGCATCGACCGCGACGGCAAGCCGACAACCGATCCGAACGCGGTTCTGGACGGCGGCGCGCTGCTGTCGTTCGGCGGCTACAAGGGCTCGTCGATCGGCATGATGATGGAGATCATGGCGGCCGGGCTGGCGGGAGGCCGCTTCTCGTATGAGGTGGACTTCAGCGGGCACCCCGGCGCGGCCACGCCGAACACGGCGCAGACCTATATCGTGATCGATCCGGGCCGGGGTGCCGTGACCGATTTCACCCTGCGCATCGAAGCGCTGATCGCCGAGATCCACGACGCCGGCCAGGAGCGGCTGCCGGGCGACCGGCGCTATGCCAATCGGCGCGAGGCGGTGGCCAGCGGCATTCCGCTGACCGAGGACGAGTACGCCATGGTGCGCCGCTACGCCGAGGACTAGATGACCGCGGTGGCGGTGATCTCGATGCGGAGGCCCTCGGCGATCAGTTCCTTCACGACCACGGTGGCGCGAACCGGGTAGGGCTTCTGGAGGAACTCGGCATAGACCTTGTTCATGCCCTTGGCGTCGGCCTTGTCGGTGAGGAAGACTTGGACCTGCACGATGTTGGCCAACGTCCCAGCGGCGGCCCGGACCGCCTGGTCGAGATTGGCGAGGGTCTGCCGGGCCTGCGCTTCGATGTCGCCCTGGATGATGTCGCCGGTCGTGGGGTCTTCGGCGATGACCACCAGCCAGACATGATTGCCGGCGCGGATGCAGTCGTTGACCGGGCCGGTGGACGGCGCAATGCCAGTGTCGATGCATTCGATCATGTGAGCTCCAGGACAAAGCGGGCGGTGAAGCGCTCGGCTCCCCACCACATGCGGAAATTGGTGCCCCACTTGTTGTTGTGGAGGTTGAAGCGGAGGCCAGCACCGTAGTCCGGCGGCAGGCTGTCGAAGGCCATGAAGTCGGTGTGGGCGGGCGCGACCAGCGGGGTGTCGAGAGGGATGAGGCTCAGGCCTTCGGTGCGGACGCCCGAGACGGCCTGCAACTGGCCGCCGCCGCGTGGCGCGACCTTGTTGGCGCGGAGCCAGGTGCCGGTCTTCAGGAACTGCCAGTCGTGCGGCTCGGCCGGGGTGAAGCTGACGAAGCTCGCTTCCGGCTTGCGGTTGGCGGGCTTGTCGTGGAGCGTGACGGCGATCTCTAGCCGGGCGGCGTCGAGGCCGCGGAAGGCCCAGCTGATGCGGGCCGGTGCGCCGAGTTGGGCATGGGCGACGGGATGGAGCGCGCCATCCGGGGTTGGGGCAAAGACCTGTGAGCGGGCGGTTCTGGCGCGTTCGAGGCCGGGCTTGGCGTGATCGAGCGGCGCCCAGTACGGGCGCATGGTCAGGTAGGTGTCGAGCCAGCGGTCGATGTCGGCGGCGTCGTAGCTCTCGTAGCTGAAGCCCATGAGGCGGCCGCCTTCGCCTACCACCGACTTGCCGCCGGGGCTGGTGATGGCAGTGATGTCGCCGGTCATCGGGTCAGTTTCGACCTGCCAGCCGTTGAGGTCGGCGGCCGGCGTCGGCTCTTCGGCCGGCTGGTCCACAGGCTCGAGTTCGGCAAGCGCGGCATCGAGATAGGCATTCTGCTCGGCCCACGAGGCTTCGGTGAACTGGAAGCGGTAGTCGGTCGCCCTTAGGGACTCGAAGGCCGGGCGGTCGAAGCCGGTCTGGTCGCGCAGGTACTGCTTGATGTCGACGCCCCAGGTGTGTTCGGCGACCATGCCGAGGCCGCGACCGAAGGCGAGACCCCTGCGCTCGCCCGCCAGATTGTCGTAGTGGCGCTGGTAGCTGAGGTAGCGCTTCACCTTGGTAGGATCGCTGGCAACGCCGTAGATCCAGCTGTCGCCGAGCTCCAGTTCGACGATCGGCAACTCGTCGCGGCGGGCCCAGACGATTTCGCCGTAGGCGTCGAGGGTCGAGGCCCTGATCGTCGCATCGGGGTATTCGGCGGCCAGCTCGCGGAGCACGTCGATGGTCTGCGGCACGCTTTGCGGGCCGAGGTTGTCGTTGGTGTGGGCAAAGCCGATGCCCTGCTCGAACCCCGGCAGGAAAGCCGTTTCGCCATAGGACTTCTGATATTGCACAACAACTTCCGAACCATCCGGGGCGCGCCAGCGGAAGGCGTCGGGCACGTCGGGCACCGGGGATGCCGCGTTGACGCCGAGGTGCAGAAAGTGGACGCCCGCTTCGGCGAGCAGCGGCACGATGCCAAGCGTGTGGCCCGGCACGTCGGTCATCTTGGCGGCGGTGGTCTTGCGGCCGAAGCGCCTGTCGAGTTCCTGCGCGTGGCTGAGGCCGGCGCGGAAGACGGCGGGCGACATCAGCTCGGAATGAGTGGTGTAGGGCAGCGCGTGCCAGGTGATGAGGCCCCGCTCGATGGCGCGCTCCAGACGCCTGACCCGTTCCGGCGACTGGGAATTGAGGTGATCCCAGATCAGCCAGGCACCGGTGGTCCAGATGAATTTCGGGTTCCGGGAGTCCTCGGCGAAGAAGTGTTCGCCGGTCTCGATCGCCTGCGGGATGAAGCGCTCATGATACTGGGCGCGCACCTTCGCCGCGTGGTCGGTGAAGCCGATATCGAGGTGGGTCTTGTAGACCAGGTGGATGGTGCGGGTCACGGATCGCGCCCCCTCAGCGCGGCGAGATGATCTCTCCAAGCAGAACATCGACTTGCAGCCCGTCATAGGCGGGACGGACATGGTCGGGTGTCATGGCATCGGTCTGGGCGTAGTCGAGATCGATGTGGAGGTTGGTGAGGACGGCACGGCGCGGCTTGAAACGTTCAACGTGCTCCAGCGCCTCGGACAGGCTCAGGTGGCTGGGGTGCGGGTCCGGGCGGAGGGCATCGAGCACCCAGATGTCGAGGCCGGAGACGGCACCGTGCGACTCCGCCGGAATCCCGCTGAGGTCGCAGGAATAGGCGAAGTTGTGGACGCGGAAGCCGAGCGAGAAGATCTCGCCGTGGTCCTGCTTGAAGGGCATCACGGTGATCGATCCGCCGGGGCCATCGACGGTAAGCGGTTCGCCGTCGTCAATGATGTGCTGGTTCAGGATCGGCGGATAGCCCGAGTTCGGCGGGGCGGTGAAGCAGTAGGCGAAGCTCGGGACGATGCGGTTGGCTGCTTCCTGGCTGAAGTAGACATCGACGCGCTTGCGGTTGTTCAGCGCCAGCACCCGGAGGTCATCGATGCCGTGGGTATGGTCGGCGTGCTCGTGGGTGTAAAGCACGGCGTCGACGCGATCCACGTCAGCGGCGAGGAGCTGCTCGCGCAGGTCGCAGCCGGTGTCGACGATGATGCGGGTCGGGTCGGGCGAAGTGCTGGAAAAACCTTCGATCAGCAGCGAGCAGCGGCTGCGGCGGTTCTTGGGGTTGTCAGGGTCGCAGACGCCCCAGTGGCCGCCGATGCGCGGCACGCCGCCTGATGAACCGCAGCCCATGATGGTGGCAACGATGCGCTGCGCCTGGGCCATTTTGCTCTAGACCGGAGTTGCTTTGGAGAACAGGCGGAAGAAGTTTGTCGTGGTCTCTTCGCCCACTTGTTCGACGCTGACGCCACGCACTTCCGCTACCTTGGCAGCCGTATGCGCAACGAAGCTGGGTTCGTTCTTGGCCCCTCGATGCGGGATCGGGGCGAGGTAGGGTGCGTCGGTCTCGACGAGGTAGCGATCGGCGGGAACCAGCCTCGCCACATCGCGGATTTCCTCGGCATTCTTGAAGGTGATGATGCCAGAGAACGAGATGTAGCCGCCAAGTTCCAATGCCGTGCGCGCAAGTTCGATGCCGGCGGTGAAGCAGTGGAGGACGAAGGGGAACGCGCCCTGCCCCGATTCTTCGCGGAGGATCGCGGCCATATCGGCGTCGCACTGGCGGGAGTGGATGACGAGCGGCAGTTGCGTGGCGCGCGAGGCGGCGATGTGCCGGCGGAGCCCCTCAGCCTGAGCGGCCTTGGGGGCGTTGTCGTAGAAGTAGTCGAGGCCCGCTTCGCCGATGGCGACGCATTTTGGATGGGCGCTGAGCCGGATCAGGTCCTCGGGGAAGATATCGAGCTCTTCGTCGGCCTGGTGCGGGTGGGTACCGACCGAGCACCAGATTTCCGGGTGCGCCTCGGCGATCGCGATGATCTCGTCGAAGCGCTTCACGCGGGTTGAAATGGTGACCATGCCGTCGATGCCGGCCGCTTTGGCGCGGGCGAGAACGCCGGCGCGACCGGCAGCGAGCTCAGGGAAATCGAGGTGGCAGTGGCTGTCGATTAGCATCGGTCTCAAGCCGTCTTTGGATGCTCGAACTTCTTGAACACCGGCTCGGGCGGGGGCAAGGCGGTGCCGCCGGGCATGCCGCCTGGTGAAAGCGCATGGCTGAGCTGCCGCTGGTCGGCCGGGATGGCGAGCGCGTCGAGGAACTTCGCAGCCGAGTCCGGCACGAAGGGCTGTGCGGCGATGGCAGCGCGGCGGACGACGTCGGCGGTTGTCGACAGGATGGTTCCCATGCGCGGCAAATCGGCCTTGAGCCCCCACGGCGCCTGATCGGCGAAATAGAGGTTAGCAGCGTTGAGCAACGCCGTGAGTTCGCCGGCGGCCTCGTGGATCTGCTGGGTCTGCATGGCCTCGTTCATGCGGCCGATGGCGGCGATGGCTTCGGCGACGATTGCCTTGTCGGCGTCGTTCTGCGCGGCCATCGGCAGGATGCCCGAGAAGTTCTTCTGGATCATCGACAGCGAGCGCTGCGCCAGGTTGCCGAAATTGTTGGCGAGGTCGGAGTTGTTGCGGTTGATGAACTTCTCGCGGCCCCAGTCGCCATCCGAACCGAAGCCGATCTCGCGCAGGCAGTACCAGCGGACCGGATCAGTGCCGTAGAGATCGAGCTGCTCGTGCGGGTCGACGATGTTGCCGACCGACTTCGACATCTTCTTGCCTTCCGACGTGAGGAAGCCGTGGGCGAAGACGCGATGCGGCACCTCGATGCCGGCGCTCATCAGGAAGGCCGGCCAGTAGACGGTGTGGAAGCGGATGATGTCCTTGCCGATGACGTGCAGGCTCGCTGGCCAGAACTTCTTGAACTGCTCGGAGTCCGTGTGCGGGTAACCCACCCCGGTGATGTAGTTGGTGAGCGCGTCGATCCAGACATACATGACGTGGCCGGGAACATCCGGAACCGGGATGCCCCAGTCGAAGGTGGTGCGGCTGATCGAGACGTCGCGCAGGCCGGCCTTGACGAACGAGATGATCTCGTTGCGGCGCTCGTCCGGCGCGATGAAATCGGGCACGTCCTCGTAGAGCTTCAGCAGGCGATCCTGGTAGGCCGACAGGCGGAAGAAGTAGCTGTCCTCCTCGACCCACTTCACCTCGGCGCCGGTCGGCGCGAACTTCTTGCCGTCCTCGCCGTCGGTGAGTTCGCCCTCGTCGAAATAGGCCTCGTCGCGCACCGAGTACCAGCCCTTGTAGACCGACTGGTAGATGTCGCCGTTGTTGCGCGCCGCCATCTGCCGCCAGATTTCCTGGCTCGACTCGTAGTGGCGCGGCTCGGTGGTGCGGATGAAATCGTCGTTGGAGACGGTGAGGCGCGCCGCCAGATCCTTGAAGCGGGCGGCATTGCGGTCGGCTAGCTCGCGCGCTGTGATGCCTTCGGCCGCGGCCGTCTGCACCATCTTGATGCCATGCTCGTCGGTGCCGGTGAGGAAGTAGGTCTCCTTCCCCTCAAGCCGGGCCCAGCGGGCGATCGCATCGGTCGCGATCATCTCGTAGGCGTGGCCGATATGCGGCGCGCCGTTGGGATAGGCGATGGCGGTGGTGACGTAGAACGTGTCGGTCATGTCGGCTGGACGCCCAGGAGCTGGTGTTTCCGGATCGCGTCGAAGAGCGCGACCAGGGTCTGCCGCATGTCGAGATTGTACTCGTCGGCATCGGCAAGCGAAAGTTGGGCCTTGTCCCATAGCTCATTGGCAGAGGCAAGACGGCGACGGTCACCCGAAGTGGCGGCGGCAGTGGCCGCAAGCACGGCTTCCTGGGCGATCCAGTAGTTGAGCATGTCGCGGGCAAAGCGCAGTTCCGCCCCGTCCTTGTCGCCCCCGAGCTGGTCGGCGAGCCCGATGCGGACGGAGGATGGCGCGGGAGCGGGGTCGCGCAGGTAGACGGCAAGCGCGCCGAGCACGCCGTCGTCGCCGAGCAGCAGCGCCTCGAATCCGCGACGCGGGCGGCCCATGGCAAAGCCGATAGCGCGGGTGAGCGCGTCCGGAGCGGTGTCGGGCCTGGTGGCGACGATCACGCCGCCCACGTCCTGATCGGAGATCGGGCGGAGGGCGACCTGGAAACAGCGGGAGCGGATGGTGGGGAGCAGTGAGCCGGGCCGGTGCGAGACCAAGAGGAACGTGGTGTCCGCCGGGGGCTCCTCGAGGATCTTGAGGAGGGCGTTGGCGCTTGACGGATTGCAGTCGTCGATCGGGTCGATCAGCGCAATGCGGTGCCCTGCCCGGCCGCGCGTCATCCGCATCTCGTCGATGAAGCCGCGAACTTCGTCGACGCGGATCTGGGTGTAGTAGCCCTTGCCGGTGTCGCGCGCGGCCTTGCGCATGACGAACAGGTTCGGGTAGGCGCCGGACGCGACCTGCGCGGCGATGTGCGACGGGCTCTCGTCGCCGGTGCGCTCGAAGATCTTGCGGGCGATGTCGAAGGCGAGGGTCGCCTTGCCGATGCCGCGCGGGCCGTGGATCAGGATGCCGCCCGGCAGGCGGCCCGCGTCCAGTCGAGCCAGCAGCGCTTCGGTAGCGGCGGCGTGGCCAAGCACCTGGTGCTGGAACTCGGGGGGCGGGACGCCGTCGAGCTGGTCGGGCTCGCGCTCGGGATAGTCGGTCATGCGGGCACCACTAGAGGGCTGCCTTGGCCGCGAGTTCCGGGTAGCGGCGGGTCAGCGTGTCCCAGACCTCGCTTTCGAGCGCGTCTTCACTCTGGTTGGCCGGGAGCACGACGCAGCGATCCTGATTCTGGGCGGCGATGTCGAGGAAGGCCTGGCGGAGCCGGCGGTGCCAGTCGAGGTCTTCCTTCTCGAAGCGGTCGCCGCTCTGGGCCAGCGCCGGCTCGAGCTCGCGGGCGTTGACGCGGTTGAAGGCGACGACCGGGTCCATGTCGAGCACGAACGTGAGGTCGGGCGCGTGGCCGTTCAGCGCGAGGGTTTCGAGGCCGCGGATCAGCTTGCCGTCGACGCCGCCGGTGAGGCCCTGATAGGCGCGGGTGGAATCGTGGAAGCGGTCGGAAATCACCCACTTGCCGGTCGAAAGGCTCGGCGCGATCAGCTGGTTGACGTGGTCGAGCCGGGCGGCGGCGAAAAGCACGGCTTCGGCGCCCGGCCCCCAGGCTTCGGAGCGGCCCTGCAGGATGAAGGCGCGGACGTGCTCGGCTTTCGGCGTGCCGCCGGGCTCGCGCGTGCGCACCGCCTCGATGCCGAGGCGGTTGAGCCGGACGAGCAGGCGCTTGACCTGCGTGGACTTTCCGACGCCCTCTCCGCCTTCGAAGGTGATGAAGCGAGGCGCGACCGCTGGAATATCGAGCATGCCGCCTTCTACCTGCAAAGCGGGATCAGGAAAAGTGGCAGACTACATCCAGCCCAGAGCCAGTTCCTTAAGCGCATCGGTGGCCTTGCGGACGATGTCGCCGTCGGCCACGTCGGCGCCGGCATAGAGCGGGGTCTGCTGGACGACCTTGTCGTTGCACTTGACGATGAGCATCGCCAGTTGCTGGCCCTTGGCTACCGGCGGGCGGATGGGGGCATTGTAGACCACATCGGCCTGCGGGCAGTTCTGGGCGCCCTTGGGCAGGAAGAGGCTGATATTGCCCTTGCCGACAACCGCGACCTCGGCCTCGGCACCGCCATAGACCGGCACCTTCCGCACCTCCTGCCCTTCAGCATAGACCGGCACCAGCTCAAAGCCACGGGTGCCCCAGGTGATGAGCTTGCGGGCCTCCTCAGCGCGTTCGTTCATCGATTTCATGCCGTGCAGCACGCCGATCAGCCGGCGGCCACTGGCGTTAGTGGAGACCACCTCGCCGTAGCCGGAAGCCTCGGTGTGGCCGGTCTTGAGGCCGTCGACGCCGATGCCGACTTCGAGCAGGCTGTTGCGGTTCAACTGGCGGATCTTGTTCCAGGTGAACTCCTTCTCGGCGAAGATCGGGTAGTATTCCGGGAACTGCGCGATGAGGAAACGCGCGATGGTCGCGAGGTCGCGGGCGGTGGAATACTGGTCCGGGTCCGGCAGGCCGGTGGAGTTGACGAAGCTGGAGCCGGTGAGCCCGATTTCCTGGCCGAGCCGGTTCATCATCTGGGCGAAGGCGCTCTCGGTGCCGGCAATGCCCTCAGCGAGCGCGATGGCGGCGTCGTTGCCGGACTGGATGATGACGGAGCGGACGAGGTCGATGACCGGGACCTTGGAATTGAGCTCGGCGAACATGGTTGAGCCGCCCGACCGGGCGCCACCATCGCGCCAGGCGTGCTCGGAAATGAAGAATTCGTCGGTGGGCTGGAGCTTGTTCGTCTGCAGCAGGTCGAAGACCACGGCAAGCGTCATCAGCTTGGCCATGCTGGCCGGCTCCAGCCGCTCGTCGCCGGCCTTGTTGAACAGCACCGTGCCCGACTCGTAGTCCATCAGGATGGCGAAGGGCGCCTTGGTGTCGAACTCCTGCGCCTGCGCCGTCGAAAACGCCGTCAGCGCCAGCAGCAGTGCCGCGATGAAGTGGCCAAGCTTGTGCATCGTGATCTCACCCGCGGCCCGCCGCGGCCGCATGGCCACTATAATAGCTTGAGGTCGTTGAGGCCAAGTTCACGTGCCAGCGCCAGCACATCGTTTCCGGCGACGCCGGGCTTCAGGCGAATGAGGGTCAGGAGGGTGGCGTCAGCGCCCGGAATCCGGACCTGTTGCTCATCGACGATGCCGAGCAGCGCGAACGATTCGACGACGCTCTGGGCCGCGGCAGCATCCTTGAACACGCCAAGTTGAACCTTTGGCATAGGCTCTTGAGTATCGGAAACAGCGGCGTGGAGCGCCGGGTCGGCATTGGCCATGGCGGTCGCGGCGGCGATGGCGCCGTCAACCGGTGCGCCGGGCTCGGCATAGCCGAACAGGCTGGTGATGCCATCGAGCAGGTTGGGCGAATCGGCCTGAGCCAGACGGGTCGCCTTCTCGTCGAGCCGGGTGGGCGCTGCGACGCTGGCGAGCAGCTTTCGCGTATCGTCACCGTGGAGCGGCGCCGGACCGACATACTCGACCGAGATGTTGCCGATGCCGCGGTCGGCATAGCCGAGGATGGCCGCGGTCCGATAGCTGAGGTCCATCACCCGGCCATGCAGGTAGGGCCCGCGATCGTTGACGCGGCAGATGATGGACCGGCCGTTGTCGGTGTTGGTGACGCGGACGTAGCTCGGCAGCGGCAGTACAGG
>CAMDAL010000141.1 GCA_945888565.1 Devosia equisanguinis
CGCCTATAGCGGTCCGCCCCGCCCGCGCGACCTTCGCGTTTCCTACCTGCAGGATCTGCAGCGGCGCCGCCTCTATTCCGGGCTGCTGTTCGCCATTCTCGCCCTGCTGCTGATCTCGGGCTTCAGCCTCGCCGACGAGCGCAATGCGGGCGGCTTCTGGGATGGCCTGCCGAAACTCTTCGATTTCCCGACCGAACTCATTGCCGAAGCGTTCGAAAAGAGCGCCAACCTGCCGGCGCACCTGCTGCACTACTTCCCGTCGCTGCTCGAAACCGTCAACATCGCGGCGGCATCGACCCTGATCGGCGCACTGCTGGCGACGATGCTGTCGCTGCTCGCCACCCGCGGCCTTGCCCGCTGGCCGGTGCTGATCCCGTTGTTCCGCCGCGCCATGGATATCATGCGCGCCGTGCCCGAGGTGGTGATCGCACTCGTGCTGATCTTCGTTTTGGGCGGTGGCCCGGTGGCCGCGATGATCGCCATCGCCTTCCACACCACCGGCGCCCTCGGCAAGCTCTTCTCCGAGGTCAACGAGAACGCTGACCTGAAGCCCGTCGAGGGTCTCGCCTCGGTCGGCTCCACCTGGCTGCAGCGCATGTGGTTCGCCGTCGTGCCGCAGGTGGCGCCCAACTATCTCAGCTACGGACTGATGCGCTTCGAGATCAACATCCGGGCCTCGGCCATCCTCGGCTTCGTCGGCTCGGGCGGCATCGGCTACGACCTCAAGAACGCCATGAGCTGGGGCACCGGCCGCTACGACGAAGTCGCCGCGATCTTCATCCTGCTGCTGGGCACCATCATCGCGGTGGACCAGCTCTCGAGCCTCGCCCGCAACCGGCTCGTGCGAGGCAACCTGTCATGACCCTGACCGCCCCCTCCACCGACCTGCGCGCCGATGCGCTGGGATTGTTTGGCCGAAAGCGCCTGCTTGCCCTTGGCGTCCCCCTGCTGGTGCTGGCCTACTTCGCCTACATCTTCGTCAGCTTCGACATGGCGGGGATCGCCGGGCGGGCGCGACCGGATAACGCCCGGATTCTGCTGTCCGACACTGTCAGCTTCAAGACCCACGTCACCCGCGACAACCGCTCGGGCGTCATCTCTGCCGCCATCGAAGGGGAAGCCAAGGGCCGGTACCCCGATGGCGCGGTGCCGGACTGGGTCACCCTTTACGGCACCGATGCCGATGTCCGCCTCGACGACGGCACCGTCGTGCAGTTCCGCAGCGAGACCGTCACCGTCGCGGTTCCGGACTATGGGTCGGTGGTGCTCCGCTCGGCCGGCGGCGATATCGAAATGACCCTGCCGCCGGGCGAAAGCGTCCCCGACTGGATCAGCGCCTCGGCCACCCGCGTCTCGCTCACCATGCCCGCCGGCCGGGTGCAGGTGACACGCTCGAAGTCGGAAGTCTTCCGCTACGAAGCCGGCTGGGAGCTGTTCTTCTTCACGCTCGACAGCCCGTTCTACGGCCGGAGCTTGGGCGAGATTGCCGCCCTCGCCGTCTCCCCCGACCAGGTCGTCCCCGGCAAGGCAAACCTCCTCGCCATCGTCGAGGATGTCTGGACCAACAAGATGTGGCGGCATGGCGACGTCGCCTGGGCGCTGTTCGAGACCGTGCTGATGGCCTTCCTCGGCACCTTCGGTGCCGGGCTGATCGCCCTGCCGCTCGCCTTCTTCGCTGCCTCCAACTTCACCCCGGCCCGCTGGCTGCGCTTCGGCCTCCGCCGCGTCTTCGATTTCGTGCGCGGCGTCGATGGCCTGATCTGGACCCTCATCCTGTCGCGTGCCTTCGGGCCCGGCCCGCTGACCGGAGCGCTGGCGATCCTCCTGACCGACACCGGCAGCTTCGGCAAGATGTTCTCCGAGGCGCTGGAAAACGTCGACGACAAGCAGATCGAGGGCGTGCGCTCCACCGGTGCCAATGCCCTGCAGCGCAGCCGCTTCGGCGTGCTGCCGCAGATCACCCCGGTCCTGCTGAGCCAGCTGCTCTACTACTTCGAGTCCAACACGCGCTCCGCCACCGTGATCGGCGCCATCGTCGGCGGCGGCATCGGCCTGCTGCTCACCCAGGCGATCAGCACCCAGAAGGACTGGGAAGAGGTCACTTACTACATCGTGCTGATCGTCCTGATGGTGATGGCGATGGACGCCCTCTCGGGCTGGCTGCGTCGCGTGCTGATCAAGGGCAGCGCCGGCGGCCATTGAGGTCGGCGCGTGCCTGACTTGTGCTTTAGGCGGGTTGCCAGCGCCGTGGCCTGACGCCAAGCTCTCTCTCCCAACAGAGCGAGACCATTCATGCTGCACAGCGCCCTCGGCCATAACGGCGTCGTCACCGCGCCCCATCGCATCGCGGCGCTCGCCGGGCGCGACGTGCTCGCGGCGGGTGGCACCGCCATCGAGGCCATGGTCGCCGCCGCCGCGATGGTCGCCGTCGTCTACCCGCAGATGAACGGCATCGGCGGCGATGCCTTCTGGCTGATCCAGCGCAAGGGCGAAGCACCCATCGGCATCTCGGGCGCCGGCCGCGCCGCCGGCCTCGCCACGGCCGAGAGCTACAAGGCCAAGGGCTACAGCACCATCCCGGTGCGCGGCCCCGATGCCGCGCTGCTCGTTCCCGGCGCGGTCGATACCTGGCAACTGGCGCTCAAGGCCGATCCGGGCAACCGCATGCCGCTGGCCGCCCTCCTCGCCCCCGCCATCGCCTACGCCCGCAACGGCATCGCCGTGTCGCAGAGCCAGGCGAAGCTCGCAAAATCCCGTCTCGACGAGCTGAAGGACGTCCCCGGCTTCGCCGACATCTACCTAGTGAACGGCGAGGCGCCCGCCCCCGGCCACCGCCTGCTGCAGACGGCGCTCGGCGCCACGCTCGAAAGCCTCGGCGAAAACGGCCTCCGCAGCTTCTACGAGGGCGACATCGCCCGCGAGAACGGCCGCTGGCTCGCATCCATCGGCTCGCCGCTTCGCTACGAGGACTTTGCCGGCTACCACGCCGAGCGCGTCACCCCGCTGCGGCTCGAGACCTCGTGGGGCACCCTCTACAACATGATCGCCCCGACCCAGGGCATCGCCTCGCTGATGATGCTCGGCCAGTTCGACCGCCTCGGGGTGGCCGAGGGCGAGAGCTTCGCCCATATCCACGGCCTCGTCGAAGCCACCAAGCACGCCTACCGCTACCGCAACCGCCACCTCGGCGACCCCGACACCATGGCTGCCCCTGCCGCCGACCAACTTACGGCCGAAAACCTCGACCGCCTTGCCGCCGCGATCGATCCGGCCCGCGCCGCGGAGTGGCCCGACCCGCCGGTCGACGGCGACACCATCTGGATGGGCGCCGCCGATTCCTCCGGCACCGTTGTCAGCTTCATCCAGTCGCTGTTCTGGGAATTTGGCTCGGGCGTCGTCGCACCCGCCACCGGGGTGACCTTCGAGAACCGCGGCGCCGGCTTCTCGCTCGATCCCGGCCCCAACCAGCTCGCCCCCGGCAAGCGCCCCTTCCACACCCTCAACCCGGCCCTCGCCAATCTCAAGGACGGCCGCGTGCTGAGCTACGGCAATATGGGCGGCGAGGGCCAGCCGCAGACGCAAGGCGCCGTCTTCACCCGCTACGTCCAGTTCGGCCAGGGCCTGCAGGCTGCCATCACCGCCCCCCGCTGGCTGCTCGGCAAGACCTGGGGCGACGTCAACACCCGCCTGAAGCTCGAAGATCGCTTCGACCCCGCGCTGATCGCCTCGCTGCAGGCCGCCGGCCACGACGTCCAGCTCGTCGGCCCGTTCGAGGACATGATGGGCCATGCCGGCGCCGTGGTGCTGCACCCCGACGGCCTGCTGGAAGGCGCAACGGACCCGCGCTCCGACGGCGCCGCCATCGCGTTCTGAGGGTCGACGGTCTAGTCCCGCTTCACCCGGCGGATGGCACCCGCCTGCGGATCGTAGCCGCGGGCGGCGAGCAGGAACGCCACGAGGGCGCAACCCGCGACCACCCCGAGCGAAGTCAGGTTCAGCTTGCCATAAGCCGCAAAGCGGATCAGTTCGACCGCGTGCGTGAACGGATTGATCATGCTCAGCCAGTAGACGATGTCGGCGCCGGCCTCGCGCAGCTTCCACAGCGGGTAGAGCGCCGAGGACAGAAAGAACATCGGGAACACCACGAAGTTCATCATCCCGGCGAAGTTCTCGATCTGCGGCGTATAGACCGAGACCACGAGCCCGATCGCCCCGAGCATCAGCCCGGCGAGGAGGATGGCGGGGATCGCCGTCAGGTAGCCGTAGTCCGGCAGGCCATAGCCCACGAGTTTCGCGACGATCAGGAAGGCATAGGCCTGCAGCAGCCCCAGGATGGTGGCGCCGGTGATCTTGGCGAACAGCAGGAAGCCGCGCGGCAGCGGCGTCACCAGCATGACCCGCATCACCCCTGCCTCCCGGTCGTAGACCATGGACAGGGCCGACTGCATGCACTGGAACAGGATGACGATGCCGACCAGCCCGGGCAGGATATACTCCTGGTAGGGCGTGTAGGTTTCATAGGGGGCGATGATCGAGACGCCGAGCAGGTCATGCAGCCCGGTGGCAAAGACCAGCAGCCACAGCGCCGGCCGCACCAGCGCCGAGAGCAGCCTCTCGGTCTGGCGCATGAACTTGGCGATCTCGCGCCAGGTGATCGCATAGACACCCAGCCAGAGCTGGCCAACACTTACTGACACTTGTGCTCCGGTTCGTCCGTGCCCAACGTATCGAGCGTGTTTGTCTCGTGCAGATAGCCCTCGAGCGGGGCGATGGCGATCACCGAGTTATGGGTGGTGAGGACCACCGGCATGCGCATCTGGCCGTCCCAGGGGCGGAAGTTCATCTGCACGCCCTTGGAGCCATCGAGCTTCAGCCGGTTGCCGCGCAGGTAGGCATCGATCTTGACGGGGTCGTCCGAGCGGGCCTTGGCATAGGCCGTGGCGATCGCCTTGGCCGCCATCCACACCGACCAATCCTGTCCGGTCATCCGCCGGTCGGGCGTGAATTCGGCGAAGCGCGAACTGACCTGCGGGGCGCCGTAGCGCTCGAGGCCCCAGTGCCATTCGGCGGCCACGAGGCCGGCCGAGCCGATGACCGGGCGCGGCAGTTGCGTGGAGTAGGGCAGGTAGCGGGCGAACTCGCCCTGGCTGTCGGCGACATAGACCAGGTCGTAGTCGACCCCGCCGGTGATCAGCAGCGTGTTGTTGGCATCCCGGTTGGCCGGATCGGCGAGGAGTGTGAATTCGCGCTCGTCGACGAGGTTGATCCGCTGGCGCTCGGCCGACAGCCGGAACGCGGCGGCCATCTCCTTGTCGCGCGCCTCGGGGCCGACAAGCATGAGCACCTTGGTCCAGTTGCGGCTCCGCAGATACTGCACCAGCGCGTCGGCCTCCATGCGGTCGGATGCGGCAGCGTGCAGCAGATTGGGGTGGCAGCGAACCCGAAGGAAGTCGTCGGGGGCGGTGCCGTTGATCAGCGTCACGCCCACATCGCGGGTGGCGGCAGCCACCTCATCGGTCAGGGGAGCCGGCAGATCGAGGATGATGAACTGCTCCCCGGCGGCCGCCATCTCCTTGACCGCGGCGATCAGCCCGGCAGCGTCGGCGCCGGTGCGGTGGTCGAGCGACAGCGTCTTGTCGACGGACGCCGTCACCATCTCGAGGTCGGCAAGACCCATCTTCGCCGCCGAGACCGGGTCGCCGCCGGGATTGAGCTCGATCCGCGCATAAGTGACGTCGGCGAGGTAGCGCGGGTCATCAGTCAGCCCCAGATAGCCGACCTTGACCTCGGCCGCGATGACAGCGCCGCTCCACAGGAGCGACGCCGCAAGAGCAAGCAGACCGGCCCGCAGCTTAGTCATCGATCACCACCGAGTGCGGCACGCGGCCGACAGCCACCGACTTGATCGGCTTGAGCGAGGTCATGTCGACCACCGTCATGTCATCGGACAACCCGTTGGCGACATAGGCCCGGGTTTCGTCGCGCGACAGGTCCACCGACCAGGCGCGGCGGCCGACCAGCACGTAGGCCAGCACTTCGTACGAGTTGGCATCGATCACCGCCACGTGGTTGGCGCGCCCCAGGCTCAGCAGCACCTTGCTGCCGTCCTTGGTGATCGCCATGCCGACCGGGGTCACGTCTTCCTCGCGGAAGCCGGGCGGCACGAAGATCAGGCTGTCGCCCTTGATCTCGTTGGTGGCCGTATCGATGATGTAGATCTCGCTCGAGAGCTCGCAGCTCACCCACAGCTCGGACCCGTCGGGCGTGAGGATGAAGCGCCGCGGCCGGGTGCCGACGAGGATGTTCTTGGTCACCGCGCCGGTGGCGGTATCGACCACGTGCACCATGTCGGCAACTTCGGAGGTGACGTACGCGGTCTTGCCGTCCGGCATCACCAGCACGCCTTCGGGCTCCGCGCCGGTCGGCACGTCCTGGATCGAGACGCGCGTCTCCATGTCGATCGCCTCGAGCCGGCTGTCTTCCTCGTTGGAGACGTAGACGATCTTCTCGTCCGGCGAGAAGGCGAACACTTCGGGGCTCGGGCCGGTCGGTATGGTGTCGATGACCTCGAGCGTTGCCACGTCGATCACGTCGATCGCGTCGTCGTCGCCGCAGGCCACGTAGAGCAGGGTCTTGTCGGCGTTGAAGTGCATGTCGCGCGG
This sequence comes from Devosia equisanguinis, assembly GCA_945888565.1. Lineage (GTDB taxonomy): Bacteria > Pseudomonadota > Alphaproteobacteria > Rhizobiales > Devosiaceae > Devosia_A > Devosia_A equisanguinis_A. Next base: position 6,663 of record CAMDAL010000141.1, read on the forward strand.
CCGGCGCGACGTCTCGATGCGCTTGACCACGTTGAGGTCCTGGTCGAGCACCACGACCTCGTTGCCCTTCTCGGTGGACACGAAGATATACCCCGTGCCCGCCGCCTGGACCGGTGAAAGAGCGGCAAGGGTGAGCGCCGTCGCCAGTGAGAGGACGCCGAGCAACTGGGAAAAGCGGGATCTCGTCATTTGACTACGAACGTGCCTTTGAGGCCCCGGTTCTCGTAGCCGGAAACGTAGATCGAGTACTCACCCGGCCGGATCGGCACGAACGAGATATTGAAGGTGCCCGCATCGTCGAACTCGATCGAGTAGAGCCCGTAGGCCTTCACTTCGAGGTCGTTGACGACGATCTGGTTGATCCAGGAATTCCGCCACAGTTCCGGCGCGACGACGGAAATCTCCTCGTTGCCATCCGACGTGATGTCGAGCTGGTAGTACTTCCCGGTCTCCAGTTCCCACACCTCCTGCGAGAACTTGAGGTCGATCGTGTTGATCTCGAGCGTCAGGTCGGTGCCATTGGCCGCGAGGTTGCCCTCGGCCACCGCCGGCAGCGAACCCATCAGGGCGGTCATGCCTAGTGATGCAGCAGCGAACAGGTATTTCATGGAATCCCCCTTTTTGTTGGGGCAAACCTTCACCACAGCATCCACCAGGGGCAACGCCGCGATGACAATACTCAATATAGCGATCACCAATGTGTGTGGGTGTTAGCTCCAGTAGCACTGTAAGTGCCCGTTCCGGGAGGGACATCCATGCGTTCACTGCTTATCCGGCTCGCTCTTGCCGCCTTCACCCTGATTGCCGCCACGAGCGCCGGCTTCGCCCAGCACGGCAGGGAAACCGTGCGCCTGACGCTGGGCGTGCAGGCCACCGGTACGGTCAAGTGGGAGCTCGCGGCGATGACCGCGCTCAAGCTCGACGCCAAGCACGCGCTGGAGCTCACCGTGCGCGACGTCGCCGACAGCAAGGCCGGGCAGATCGCGCTGCAGGCCGGGGAGGTCGATGTCATCCTGTCCGATTTCGTCTGGGTATCGCTGCAGCGCCACCAGGGCAACATGGTCACCATGGTGCCGCACTCGCTGACCGTCGGCGGGCTGATGGTCGATCCGGCCGCCGGCATCGCCAGCCTGGCCGATCTCAAGGGCAAGACCATCGCGGTCTCGGGCAGCCCGGTCGACAAGAGCTACGTGATCCTCGCGGCCGAATACAACAAGCTCACGGGCGGCAACCTCACCGAGGATGCCGACGCTAGGTTCGGCGCTCCGCCGCTGATCAACGAGCTTATCGTCTCGGGCCAGGCGCAGGCGGCACTCAACCTGTGGAACTGGAACTCGCGCGCCAAGCTCGCCGGCAAGACCGAACTGATCTCGGTCGCCGCCATGCTCAAGGATCTCGGCGTCTCCGAAACCCCGCCTCTGCTCGGCTGGGCCTTCTTCGACGAAACCGCGCGCGACAAGAAGGCCGACCTCAAGGCTTTCTTCGACGCCTCGTTCGAAACCAAGGCGGCCCTCCTGGCCGACGACGCGATCTGGGACCAGATTCGCGACGTGATGAATGTCGGCGACGACGATGCGTTGTTCACCCAGCTGCGCGACGACTATCGTGCCGGCATCGTCACCAAGTACACCGCCACGGGCATGAAGCCAGCGGAGGAGAGTTTCGCGCTCATGGCCCAGTATGGCGGCAAGGACGTGGTCGGCGATGCGACCGAGATCGCCAAGGGCACCTTCTGGAAAGGCTATCGTAAATAGGCGCAGGGGTGCCCGGTCGGGGACCCGCCGCAGCGACCGGGTCGGGATGGGGGACGGCGTGGCGCGCCCTGCCACTGGAGCTGATCAGCCTGCTGTTGCTGCTCGGGGTCTGGCAGGTGCTGGCAACCCTGTTTCCGGGGCGCCTATTCCCAACTCCGATCGCGGTCGCACTCGAACTATGGCAACACCTGACCGAAGGCAAACTGCTCGCCGATCTCGGCAAGACGCTGAGCCGCGCCTTCGTCGCCTTCGGCATCGCCATGCTGCTCGGAACGGCGATCGGCATCGCCTTCGGACGCTCGCGCCTGCTCGACCGGCTGTTCTCGAGCTGGGTGGTGATCGGGCTCAACCTGCCGGCTATCGTCATCGCCATCGTCCTCTATATCTGGCTGGGGCTGAACGAGTTTGCGCTGGTCCTCGCCGTCGTGCTCAACAAGCTGCCGCTGGTTGTCACCACCATCCGCGAGGGTGTGCGCAGCTTCGCGCCCGACTTCGACGACCTTGCCCGGGCCTACCGGCTGAGCTTCTGGCGCCGCATGCGGCTGATCTGGGTGCCCCAGTTGATGCCCTTCGTGCTGGCGGCGGCCCGTACCGGCCTGAGCCTCATCTGGAAGATCGTGCTGGTGTTCGAGGTGCTGGGCTCGGACGGCGGCGTCGGCTTTCGCATCTCCGTATTCTTCCAGTTCTTCGACATCACCGGGATCCTGGCCTATACGACGGCCTTCATCCTCGTCGTCTTCGCCTTCGAGTACCTGGTGCTGCGGCCATTCGAGGGGCGGGTGCTGCGCTGGCGCCGCCGGGGTTCGCGATGATCGGGCCGGAACTCAGGCTGACCGGGGTCGGCAAGCGCTTCGACTGGCTACCCGAGCCGCTGCTCGATGATCTCAGCCTCACCGTGGCGCCCGGCGAAGTGCTGGCGCTGGTCGGCCCGAGCGGCGTCGGCAAGTCGACGCTGCTGCGCATGATCGGGGGGGTCGATACCGTGTTCGCCGGCCACGTCACCATTGACGGGGTCGAGGCGCGAGAGGCGCCGCCCGCCGGCTTTGTGTTCCAGGACCCGCGCCTCCTGCCCTGGCTCACGGCGCTCGACAACATTCTGGCGGTGCGGCCCCAGACCGCTCGCGGCGAGGCGGCCGCCATCCTCGCCCGGGTCGGGCTCGCCGGCTACGAGCAGGCCTATCCGCACGAACTGTCAGGCGGCATGCAGCGCCGCGTCGCCATAGCCCGCGCGCTCTCG
>CAMDAL010000142.1 GCA_945888565.1 Devosia equisanguinis
GCGGCAGGGGGATCGCTCCCCCTGCCCTCGATGGTCGTGGCGTGCTTACTCGAGCAGGCCGGTGGCCGAACCGGGCGCACCCGGCAGGGTGTCCGGATGCAGCTCGTTGTCGGACTGCCGGTCGGCCGGCACGAACACGCGCTCGCGGATGATGTTGTCTTCAGCCCAGTTGAACATGAAGATCGGCGCACCAGCCGGGATGTTGGCGAAGCGCTTGTTGATGATGAGCGCACCGGGGTACTGCGTCAGACCCACCGAATAGACGTTCTCGGTGTAGATCTTCTGGTACGTCTTCATCAGCTCGCCGCGTTCATCGTTGTCCGTGGACTTGATGAAGGCGTTGACCGTATCCACCAGCTCCTGCTCGAACGGCAGCAGGTCGAGGGTGCCATCGGCACCAGCGCGGTGGAAGTAGCTGGTCCGCGGGCCGGTCGGGGCCAGCGAGACGGTGCCCTGTACCACCGACACCATTTCCGAACCCTGGCGGCGCACCTGCCAGTCGTACTGGCCGGATTCCATCATGTCGTCACGCGCCGTGCCGGCCTGGAAGTTGGCGATCACGCGCAGCCCGAGTGGCTCCATCTGGGCAATCACACCCTCCGCGAGGTTGGTGTCGGTGCCGTAGTCGGAGTTGGCGAGGACGGTGATTTCCACATCGCCGCCGCCATCGGGGAAGTTGCGGATGCCGTTGCCGTCGGTGTCGGCCAGCCCGAGACCATCGAGCAGTGCCTTGGCCGCTTCGAGGTCGTAGGGGTAGTAGACCGTCGACTCCTTGTCGTAGAACGCCGTGCCGGCATAGAGGCCGCCCGGATAGATGGCGGTGAACGGACCACGCACCAGCGATTCACCCAGCCGCTGCCGGTCGGTCGCAATGCTGACCGCCTTGCGGAAGTCGAGGTTGCGGTTGAGTTCACGCACCTTCTGCGCGCGCTCGTCCGGCGTACCCCAGCCATTGGCCGACAGGTTCATGTCGAGCGTGTAGCCGATGGTACGGGCGCCGAACGCGAGACGCGCCGGAGCGTTCTCTTCCGCCGAGCGCTTCAGCGCCTCGACGTAGCTTTCCGCCTGCTCGAGGTTTGAGAAGTCGCCCGAACCGGCCACGGCCTGCACGTCGCGATCCGCCCAGGTCGAGAGCCGGTAGTGCATCTCGTTGAGGTACGGCAACTGGTTGCCGGCTTCGTCGACCTTCCAGTAGTAGGGGTTGCGGCGCATCACCACGATGTCGTCCGGCCGGTACTCCACCGGCACCCAGGCACCCATCGTCGGGATGTTCAGGTACTCGGGCGGGAAGGCGTTCTTGTACTGGTCGTAGGTGTTGGCGGTGTTGTACTTGGGGTGCTGCGGCTTCAGCAGGTGGCTCGGGCCGGGGCAGAACGAACCATACGCCATGGCGTAGAGATACTGGGCCGGCTTCATCTCCTTGAAGGTCCACAGTACCGTGTAGTCGTCGACCTTCTCGAGCGTCGTGCCTTCGCCGAAGGTGGTGGGCGTCGCGCCATTGAGCGGCGACACGTTGGGGTCGAGGACGTTGTCCTCCCAGTAGAACATCAGGTCATCGGCGGTGAACGGCGCGCCGTCCGACCACTTGGCGCCTTCGATCAGGTGCATGGTGAGCTTGTAGCCGTCTTCCGACCATTCCCAGCTCTTGGCGAGGTTCGGCAGCGGCTCCAGTTCCTCGGCCTTGACCTGGAACAGCGGACCGGTGCGCGTCAGGCATTCGGAAAGGCCGATATCGATGCCGCCCCAGCCCTGGCTCTGGCCGCCGATATAGTTCCAGCCCTCGGGCCGGCCGCCGATCACATGGCGCATCACGTCGCCATAGACACCGACGCCGTCGGGCATGTTGGCGGTCTTGTAGACCATCGGCTCCTTCGGCAGGCGCTCGCCCACCGGCGGCAGCTTGCCGGCATCGACGTATTTCGACGTCACCCAGTCGGGCTCGCTGTACGACGGCAGCGCCTTGTACTCGAACATGTCCTTGATGCCGACGAAGACGGGCGTACCCTGAGCTTCGAAGGTCGGCGGATCGGGTGGAGTGGTCGGCGTGACGGTCTGCGCCTGCGCGGCGATGATCGAAACGGACAGCAGCAGTCCTGCCCCGCCAAGGGCATAAATTGGCTTTCGCATGATACCTCCCATTGCGCTGGACAACACGCGACGTGCCGGAAACTGGGCCTCCCGCCCTGTTTTCCGCTATCCAGCAGGCCCAAATGGTACGACTTGCCGCAGTCTCCACAATCCGATTTACTGGATGGGTATTTCCGGCTTTTAAAGATAGCCCACGCTCATGTCGAACCCATCGTCTCCGCAGCTGCGGGCCGCCCCACCCGTCCCCCGCCCGGACCGGCAGTTTTACGCCAAGACCTCCGCCTTCGGCCGCTTCGGCATCCGCTGGTTCGATCCCCAGTTGATGGAGCGCGAGCACCTGCACGGCCATATCGAGATGAACTGGCTGACCTCGGGCTCGATGGATTACCTCGTCGACGGCAAGCCGGTCGAAGTTCCGGCCCGCCGCCTGGTGCTGTTCTGGGCCGGCATCCCGCACCGCACCACCAGCATTGACCGCGGTCCTGCGGGCGACAGCCGCCAGTGCAACATCTACCTGCCGCTCGATGCGTTCCTGCACATGCCGCGCCTCGGTCGCCTCACCGAAACCATGATGGGCGGCGGCATGATTGCGCTCCCCGCCGGTTCGATCGGCGACGAAACCCTCGAGCGCTGGTACACCGACTATCGCCGCGGCGACGCCGAACGCGGCGATATCCTGCGCTCCGAGATCGCACTGATGCTGCGCCGCGCCTCGGTCGATGGCTGGGACGAACTGCTCTCCCCCTGGATCGAAGCCGTGCAGCCCGCCACCCGCGGCGCCACCCCGCTCCGCTACGTCGTCGCCATGGTCCGCTACATCCTCGAGAACCTGGCCGAGCCGCTGAGCGCAGAAGACATCGCCCGCGTCGTCGGGCTCCACCCGAACTACGCGCTCAACCTGTTCACGTCGGTGATGAACGTCTCGCTGCACCGCTTCGTCACCCGCATGCGCCTGATCCGCGCCCGCGGCCTGCTCTTCGAGGGCGCGCTCTCCATCGAGAACATCGCCTTCCAGTCCGGCTTCTCATCCCTCAGCCAGTTCTACGAGCATTTCCGCAACGCCTATGGCATCACGCCAAGGAAGATGCGAACGACATACTTCCACGCCTGAAGGATCACCCTGTTCAAGGCACGACGGTGTCGGCGGTCTTCCACCGTGAAACGGGGGAAGGGGACCATGCGAAGCATGGTGAAGGGGGCGGTCGCGAACTCGGCGTCAGCGCCGCCGAAACACCGGCGCCCGCTTCTCCTTGAACGCCGCCCTCCCCTCCTTGGCGTCCTCGGTCGCAAAGCAGATCGCCTGCAGGTCGCGCTCGTACGCAATCGCATTGGCGATCGACATCTCCCACGCCGCGCGCAGGTTCAGCTTCGCCGTCTCCGCCGCGATCGGCGCCCGCGCCGCAATTGCCTGCGCAATCTTCATCGCCTCGGCCATCAGTTCGGCCGGTGGTACGACGCGCGAGACGAGCCCCCACCTCTCCGCCGTCGCCGCATCGATCGGATCGCCCGTCATGATCATCAGCGCCGCGTTCGATGGTCCAACCGCATGGGCCAGATTGACCGCCTGCCCGCCGCCGCCGATCCAACCGAGCTTGATCTCCGGCGCCGCAAAGCTGGCCGTACTCGACGCGATGCGGATATCGCACGCCATCGCCGTCTCGAGCCCGCCACCGAACGCATAGCCGTTGACCGCCGCGATCGACGGCTTCAGCAGCGCCCGGATCGCATCGCAATAATCCGGCCGGTTACGGAAATTCCATGCCGTGTCGTAGTCGTCGAGCGTCCGGATATCCGAGCCGGCGGAGAACGCCTTCTCCCCCGCGCCCGTCAGGATCACGCACCGGATGCCATCGTCGATGTTGAAATCGGAGACCGCCTTGACCAGCGCCGCCGCCATCTCCGGCGTCAGCGCATTGAGCTTCTCCGGCCGGTTGATGGTGATCGTCCCAACGAAGCCGTCCCGCGCAACGAGGATGTGCTCGCTCATATCCCGGTCTCCGCCACAGCGCCCTTGGCCACCAGCGCTTCGATCGCCGCATCGTCATAGCCTGCCTCGCGCAGCACATCGCGGCTGTGCTGCCCCACCACCGGCGCCCCGCGCTCCACTACCGACGGCGTCTTCGAAAACCGGATCGGGAAACCCGGCGTCTTCACATGCCCCTCGGTCGGGTGCTCGTACTCGACGAACGTACCGTTATGCTTGACCTGCTCGTCCGCAACGAGGTCGGCATAGCCATAGACCGGCCCGCACCAGATGTCGGCGGCGCGCAGCAGCTCCAGCCACTCCGCCGACGTCTTGGTCTTCAGCCGCTCGCGCGTCTTGGCAAAAATCTCGTCACGCTTGCTCCACGTATCGACCTCGTCGTCCATGGTGAGGAAGCTCGGCTCGCCAATGGTCTGCCCAAGGTTCGCCAGCTTGGGGAACGCCACGATGATGAACCCGTCGCTCGTCGCGAACGCCCCGTAGGGCGCGCGGATATAGACATGCGCATGCGGTTCGGCCGAGCGCGTCTGCGGCTTGTGTCCGACCGTGAACACCGACAGCTCCTGCATCTGGATCGTGGTGATCGCATCCAGCATGTTCACTTGCACCAGTTGCCCCTCGCCGGTCCGTTCACGATGCAGCAGCGCCGCCAGCGCCCCCTCGAACGCCGTGTAGGCGGTGATGCCGTCGACGAGATACTGCCCAGCCGCGTTCGGCGGCTCGCCCTCGCGCCCGGCCGACAGCATGGCCCCCGACATGCCCTGCAGCACCAGGTCCTGCCCCGGCCGGTTGAGATACGGCCCGTCCTCGCCATAGCCCGAGATCGACACGTAGATCAGCCGCGGATTGATCGCGCTTAGCGTCTCGTAGTCGACGCCCAGCCGCTTCGCCACGCCCGGCCGGTAGTTCTGCAGGAACACGTCGGCAGTCTTCACCAGCTCCAGCAGCACCGCCTTGCCGTCCGGGTCCTTCAGGTCCACCGCCAGCGAGCGCTTGTTGCGGTTGAGCGACAGGAACGACACGTTGACCTTGTTGCCGCGCGCCCCGCCGGCCGCCGTGTGGCGCTGCCACTCGCCGGTCACCGGCTCCACCTTCACCACATCGGCCCCGAGATCACCCAGCCGCTGCGCCGCGAACGGCCCCGCCATGGCGATGGAACAATCAAGAACGCGGTAGCCGGTCAGAATACCCATGGGTGTCTTTCAGTGCATGTACCAGCCGCCATCCACATGGATAGTCTGGCCGGTGATGAAGGAGGCGGCGTCGGACGCCAGGAACATCAGGATGTTGGCGATATCGGCGGGCGCGCCGCGTCGCTGCAGCGCCTGCGCCTCGTATATGCGCTTCTCGTAGGCCGGCAGGTCAGGATGGATCTTCTCGGCATCGGTCGGAAACGCCCCCGGCGCCACGGCATTCACCGTGATCCCGTGCCTGCCGAACTCGCGCGCCCAGGACCGCGTCAGCCCCACCAGCGCCATCTTAGATTGCACATAGGGCGTCAGGTCGGCCCATCCGCCCGAAATCGTCACCGACGAGATATTGATGATCCGCCCGCGCTTACTCTGTTTCATGTGCGGCAGCGCCACCTGCACGCAGACGATGCCAGCATCGACATTGATGCGCTGCACCAGCTGCATCTCTTCGATCGAGTAGTCCTCGAACGCCTTCGATGGATAGATCGCCGCGTTGTTGATGACGACATCGAAGCCGCCAACCTCGGCCGAAACCGCCTCGAGCCCGGTCTTGAGCCCGCTGAGGTCGGACAGGTCGAGCATTGCCACCGTCAGCCCCGGCATCCCGGCCGCCGCATCCTTGAGCGCAGCCACCTTGGCCGGGTTGTTATCGACAGCAATCACCCTCGCACCCGAGCGCAGCATCTCCACCGTCGTCTCGAGGCCCAGCCCGCCAGCCGCGCCGGTATAGAGAATGGTCCGCCCCGCGAGCGAGCCGAAATGGTCCGCCGCCATCAGCGCCCCTTGATCTTCACGTGATTGCCCGACACCGCTGGATACTCGTCGTCCGGCTGCCCGGAGATCGCCCGTATCCGCGCTTCGCTCGCCGCGATCTCGGCAGCCCCGTCCAGCACGCGGAACACGCTGTCGTAGCGCCGCTCTTCGCCATGCTGCAGCCAGATCATCTCGCCCCGCTCCCGCGCTGAGTTATTCCCGAGCACATGGTTGGTCGATGGCTCGATGCCCAGCGCATACTGCCCGGCTTGCAAGTTCTGCCACTCGTAAAGGCACGGGAACTGCGCCTTTCGCGTCTCGACCTCGAACCCCAGTCCGACCCGATCATTGACCAGCGCAACAAACTGCTTGCCTGAGTCATCAGCGCCAATTTCGTGCTGCCAAACCTGCTCGTGGAAATCGAACTTCGGCCCCGGCAGCGTCAGATACCCAACGCCCTGCTTGCGATAATCGGCGCCCGCATGTGCCGCCCACACCACATCGCTGATCGGCGCCAGGTACCGCGACCCCTCGTCCAGCACCGGGTGGCCGACATTGATGTGGTAGCAGTACATGTGCGGCGTCCTGTAGAACCCGTGGTTCACCACCCGATCCGAAATCCGGATCGCGTTGCCGCCGACATCCGCCTCGATCCGCCGGATCAACTGCAGATCCTCGCCGAACACCGCCGATTGCTGCACCACGCCCTCGGCCCACAGCACGCACTCGTCGCCGCGCCATTCCTCGCCATAGCCGGTGAGCTTGGCCGGAATCGTCCCCACGCGTCCATGCAGCGAGTGGCTGACGGTCGGCTTGGGCGAATAGACGTAATTATCCGCCGGCACCGTGTTCATGAACAGGATGTGGTCGAGCCCACAGGTCACCAGCAGCCCCGAGAACGACCGCGCCCAGCCGAGCCCGCCCTCGCCCTCATACTCGTGCAGCCCCGGATGCCTGAACCCCGCCGGCGAGTTCCAACCGATCGCCTGCCCCTTGAACTCGCAGTCCGCGATATCGAGCGCCCGATCGACCAGCGCCGTGAACCGCAGCCCCGACCCGGTGCGGAACTCCAGCATGCGGATGCCGCGCTCCACCCCGTCGCTGAGCTCCATGAGCCGCACCCCGGCAAACTGGGAGAGCATCCCCGCCCGCTCGGCGAGTTCGCGTCGCGAATAAGTCCGGCCGTTCAGCATCACCATCGGCGTCTCCTGGGAGCGTTTTCAGGAAAAGTTGCAGACTTTTCCGGTTCGAAAACGTGACAAAACAAAAAAGCTTCAGTCGAGATGGTAGATTTCAGGGATCATGCTCCACCACTCGCCCGGCGTCGCCGTCTTCAGCGGCGCCTGGCACGGGTCGGTCAGGGCCAGCCACTCCTTGGTGATGGCCCGTTCCCCCAGCACCTGCATGTCCGTGTCGTAGTCCGACCCGGTATATTCCCAATAGCCGAACAGCAGCATTTCTGGCTCGCGCAGGTAGATCGAGTAGTTGCGGATGTTCGCCGCGCTCAGCGCCGCATCCATTTCCGGCCAGGGCGACGCGTGCAGCCGCTTGTATTCGTCGAGCTTTTCGGGCTTCACCGAGATCACCATGCCCATCCTCTGAACCATCGCTTACTCCTTGGTGCCGCCTGCCGTCATGCCGCTCACCAGGTAGCGCTGCGCGAACAGGAACACGATCAGCACCGGCGCGATAGCCAGCAGCGTCGCCAGCGCCAGCGCCGACAGCGAAATCGTCGTCGAGGCCGCATTGGTCGGGTTGAACGCCGGCACGTTCGACAGCAGTTCGGCCAGCCCGACCTGGATCGGCGCCTTCCGGCCCGGCAGCGTCACATAGGGCAGGAAGTAGTTGTTCCAGTTGCCGGTGAAGTTGAAGAACCCCACCAGCGCGATCACCGGCGTGGCGAGCGGCATGGCGATCTTCCAGAACACCTGGAACTCGTTGGCCCCATCCATCCGCGCCGCGTCGAGCAGGTCGCGAGATACCGCCGTCGAGAAATAGATGTAGGTGAGGTACACGCCGAACGGGAAGAACGAGAACGGCAGGATGGCCGCCAGCGGATTGCCGATCAGCCGGACTGCGCTGAGTTCGAGGAAGATCGGCAGCACCAGCGCCGTCAAGGGCACCAGCATCACGATCAGCGTCGCCGCCAGCAGCGCCTTGCGCCCCCGGAATTCGGTCAGCGCCATCGCATATCCGGCCGGGATCGAGATAATCAGCGTGATGCAGAGCGCCGCCACGCAGTAGAACGCCGAGTTGCCGATCCAGGTCCAGATCAGCCCCTTCTGGAACGTCACCAGCGAGTTCCAGTTGGCCGCCAGCGTCTCCCAGTCGCCGAAGGCGAACGGCGCCTCGAGTAGCAGTTGCCGGTCGGTCTTGGTCGGCGCCAGCACCAGCCAGATCAGCGGCACCACGAAGAACAGCACGAAGACCGCGAGGATCAGGATCGCGACGGCGCGCCCCATCCACTGCCCCGGCGTCATCGCCCCGGCGGGGCGGTCCATTGCATAATCAGGCGCGCTCAAACAGGCCACCCTTGAAGACGAAGTAGACGGAAAGCGCCAGCGCCACCACCAGCAGCATCAGCGAGATCGCCGCCGACCCGTTGAAGTCGGATTGCTTGAAGGCGTAGAGGAAGGCCAGCTGGTTCAGCGAATAATCCTGCCCGACGACGCCACGGCTCGCCTGGCTCAGCACCCGCGGCTCGACGAAAAGCTGCGTGCCGCCGGCAAAACTCATGATCACCATGTAGGCGATCCACTTGCGCATCAGCGGGATCTGGATCGACCAAGCGGTACGGATCGGTCCGGCGCCATCGACCTTCGCGGCCTCCAGCACTTCCTTCGGAATATTGTTGAGCGCCCCGTACATCACCACGATCCAGCCGCCCGCGCCGGTCCAGAAGGCGATCACCGCCAGAACGAACGGCAGCCGGTCGACCTGCACCACGCTCACCAGCGATTCAAAACCGAAGGCCTTCAGCAGGAACGCGACCGGGCTCACCGTCGGGTCGAGCACGAACAGCCACAGCATCACGCTCGATGCCCCCGCGAGCGCCCCGGGGATGTAGTAGATGAAGCGCGTGCTATTCGAGAGCCAGCGGATACCGATCGAGTGCACCAGCAGCGCCAGCAGCACCACGAACAGCACCAGCATCACCAGCCAGACGATCAGGAATATCCCCACGTGCTCGACCGCCGGCCAGAACCGGTAGTCCTTGAACACCTTGAGGAAATTGTCGAACCCGACAAACGCCCCCTTCTTGGTGAAGGCAAGGTAGATCGCATAGAGCGCCGGCAGCACGCCGAACGCCAGGAGGAACAGCGTATAGAGGCTGACAAACGCCGCCCCCATCCGCCCCTGCGCCCTCTCGACGCTGCGGCGGCTCGCTCGCCGCGGCGGCGAAGCAGCAATGGTGTCGGTCGTGCTCACGCGGCAGCTCCAGGCACTACGGGTTCAGGGCTGGCCACGGGGCAAAGCGGTGCAACACCCCCGACCTGTCATCCCTGCGAAAGCAGGGACCCAACTCGAAATCCGCGC
>CAMDAL010000143.1 GCA_945888565.1 Devosia equisanguinis
TGGTGGGCTCGGTGTTCTACTTCCTCGAAGGCTATGCCGTTTACGCCGTTCGCGACGTGATCAAGCCGGTCGCCGATGGCAACACGCCGCCGCTGAAGGCCGATGCCGGCGATCCGGCTTCGAAGGTCCAGCCGTGCCCGGTCACTGCCGAGCAGGCCAAGGGCGTGCCCGACATGCCTGAGCGGGTCACGCAGCTACTCGCTGCCCCCGCCGGCACCACCGCGTACGACCTGTTCTGCCCCAACAAGGGCTGACCTCAGCTGACAGTCCGGGCGGCCTCCGCGCCGCCCGGATACCCACCCGTCGCCCCGTCCGGAATCCTGCCGATGTCCGTCAATCAAGCCCTCGATACCGCACCCGCTGCGGCGCCGCTGAAAGTCCGCTTCGGCGGGCTCGGCACCGGCCTGATCCTCGCTGCGGTGTGGATCGCGCTCATCGTCGCGACGGGCCTCTACCGCCCCGATTTCTTCGCCCAGCAGACGCTGCTCGCCGTTGCCTTCACCATGTCGATCGTCGGCGTCCTCGCCATCGGGCAGGGCATCATCGGCATGTCGGGCAGCTTCATTGACCTTTCCCAGCCCGCCGGACTGATCGGCGCCAGCCTCGTCGCCGTGCGCCTCTCCGAAGCCGGGCTGCCCTTCCCCATCGTCATCCTCGGCGCCATCCTCACCGGGATGCTGTGGGGTGGCTTCAACGCGCTGATCATCGTCTTCGCCAAGCTGAACCCGGTGATCGTGACGCTCGCCACCAACTTCATCGGGCTCGCCGCGCTGTACCTGGTGTTCCAGCTGGCGCAGGTGCCGCTCAATTCCGACATCTACGTCTTCGGTCGCCAGAGCTGGCTCGGTCTGCCGGCCATCTTCTGGCCCATGCTGGCCCTGGTGCTGATCGTCGGCTTCCTCGTGCCGCGCACCCGCTACGGCCGCCGCATGATCGCCGTCGGCGGCAACCGCGCTGCCGCCAAGGCCCGCGGCATTTCGCTCCGGGCCACGCGCTTCGCTACCTTCATCATCGCCGGCGGCTTCGTCGGCTTCGCCGCCGTGCTGTTCGCCGGCACCGCCGGACCGTTCAACCCGTCGTCGGCAAACACCCTGCAGCTCAACATCATTGCGGGCGTCATCCTCGCCGGCATCTCGCTGAGCGGCGGCCGCGGCAATTTCTGGATGCTGCTGCTGTCGATCGGCTTCCTGAGCACCATCCCCACCTCGCTGGTGTTCTTCGGGCTGAGTTCGGACACCCAGTCGATCTTCCAGGGCATCATCCTCATCATCGCCGTGTCCATCGACGGCTACCGCGCGCTCCGGAGGACTCCGTGACCGATACTGCACTCAAGTCAGAGCCGGCGGACTACGTCCTGCCGCACCATCCGGTGCGCGACTTCCTCACCGGTTCGGTCGCCTCCATCGGCATCACCTTCATCCTGGTGCTGGCCGTCGGCCTGTTCTGGGTCGGCCCGAAATTCGTCTCGTTCGGCAATGTCTCGATCATGGGCACCTTCCTGATCGTGCCGCTGATCGTCGGCGCCTTTGCGGGCTTCGCACTGCTCTCGGGCGTGGTCGATCTGTCGATCGGTTCGATGGTCGGCTTTTCGTCCGCCATCTTCGCCCTGCTGCTGTCCATGGGGTGGGACCCGTTCTCGGCCGCCGCCGTCACCCTCGCCTTCTGCCTGTTCTTCGGCGCCATCAACGCGGTTGCCATCGTCGGCTTCGGCGCCGAGCCGATCGCCTCGACCCTCGGGATGCTGGTAGCGCTGCGCGGCATCACCTGGGTGCTGCTCGGCACGCAGGGGGCGATCTTCGCCTTCAACATCGAGCTGTTCAATCTCGTCTCCACCCAGGTCTTCGGCCTGCCGCTATTCTTCCTCCTCGCCATCGGCCTGACCCTGCTGGCCGCGCTGATCGTCACCAAGACCCGCATCGGCCGGCATGTCCAGGCCGTCGGCGGCGACGACAAGGCGGCGGCCCGCGCCGGCATATCGGTCAAGCGCGTCCGCGCCGGGGCTCTGCTGCTGTCGGCCTTCGGCGCCGGCCTCGGCGGCATCGTCTTTGCCGGCCAGCTTGGTTCGGCAGCCCGGGCCACCGGGCTCGGCCTCGAGTTTCAGGTCTATGCGGCGCTGATGATCGGTGGCTATTCGATCCTGCGCGGCGGCGTCGGCAATCCGGTCGGCGGCGCGCTGGGCCTCCTGGCTGTGGCCGGCGTGTCGAACATTCTCGATCTGCTGGCCATCAGCCCCTACTACGTCAATATCATCGTCGGCCTGCTGCTGCTCGCCGCCGTCCTTCTCGACCGCCTGCGCGGCGGCGACGCCTTCGAATAGTCAGTCACTTCAAGGGACCCGTGCCGTGAAAATCTCGGACATCACCATCAAGTCGTTCCGCACCACCGCCGACCGCTTCGACGTGGGCCATGCCCGCCCGATGCCGGATACGCCGATGCTGCAGACCGTGCTCACCATCCACACCGACGAAGGCGTCACCGGCAACTATTTCGGCGGCGGCTCGCATGGTGACGCCGAAGGGCTGAACATCGTCGACCAGCAGATGATCCTGTGGCGGATCAAGGACCTGCTCGTCGGGCAGGACCCGATGGATCGCGAGATGATCTGGAAGTGGATGTGGGTCGCCAACATCCAGGAAAACGTCGCCTCGGTGATCGACAACGCGCTGTGGGACCTCGCCGGCAACTACGCGAAACTGCCGGTCTACAAGCTTATGGGCGGCGCCCGCGACAAGGTGAAGGCCTACGCCTCGACCTACCCCAATATCGGCAAGCCGCAGGTCTATGCCGACCATGCGCTGCAGTGCAAGAATGAGGGCTACCTCGCCTACAAGATCCACCCGCACTACTTCTGGAATCCGGCCACCGGCACCCCGACGCCCGGCCGCCCGTCCAACATCAAGGCCGACATCGAGACCTGCCACCTGGTGCGCGAAGCCGTCGGCCCCGACTACGTGCTGATGTTCGATCCGTGGGGCACCTACATGTCCCTCGAGGAGGCTATCCAGGTCGGCCGCGAACTCGAGAAGCTGAACTTCTACTGGTACGAGCACCCGATGCCGGAATACCGCGTCGAGAGCTATGTGCGGCTCAGCAAGGAACTGTCGATCCCGATCCTGAGCCCCGAGATCGTCGCCGGCGGCGTGTTCTCGCGCGCCGAGTGGATTCTGCGTGGCGCGGGTGACATGAGCCGCATCGACGTCGTGCGCGGCGGCATCACCGGCGCCCGCAAGACAGCCATCGTCGCCGAGGCCTATGGCCTCCGCTGCGAAATGCACATGGCCGGCTGGGGCAACCTGCAGGTCTGCGGCGCCACCTCGGAAGACACGTCGGAATACTACGAGAAGGGCCTGCTGGCGCCGGGCGTCGACTACGACAAACCCCACCCCTACCTCAAGGACATCGTCGACAAGATCGACGCCGAAGGCAACGTGCACCTGCCCAAGGGCCCGGGCATGGGCTACCAGATCGAGTGGGATTACATCAACGACAACCTGATGGACGCCAACGTCACAACCAAGAAGACACACTGGTAACAGCGACGAGGAACGACCGCGCATGTCCGCCATCACCCGATCCGTTCAGGCGATGGACCTGCTGGCCCGCAAGGGTCCGCTGGGGGTGCGCGCGGTCGCCCAGCAACTGAGCCTCCCGCTCGGCTCAGTCCACCGCCTGCTTCTCGATCTCAGCGAAGAAGGCATCGTCGATCGCACCCCGTCGGGTGAATGGGAGCTGAGCTACCGCCTGCTCGAAATCACCGGCCTGCAGCTCGAGCGCATCGAGCTGCCGCGCCTCTTTCGCCCCTTCGCCGAAACCATCGCCGCCGCCACCAACGAGACGGTCAACCTCAACGCCCTCTATGGCCGCGCCGGCGTCTGCATCGACAAGGTGCGCGGCAACGAGGGCATGCAGCTTGACAACCGGCTCGGCTCGCGCGGTCCGCTGAACTGTGGCGGTGCCGGCAAGGCCATGCTGGCCTTCATGGACGAAACCGAGCGGGAGCTCGTCTATCGTGCACCGCTGGAATCGCTCACCCCCTTCACCATCACCGATCCCGACAGGCTGCGCGACGAAATCGACCGGATCCGCGAGCGCGGCTATTCGATCGATGACCAGGAAGTGGTGGTTGGCGTCTACTGCGTGTCGGTGCCCATCCTCGATCGTCTCGGCCACGCTGCCGGGGCCATCAGCATTACCGGGCCGTCGGTGAAAAAGCCGGGCACCGACGTGCTGCCGCTGGTCGCAATGCTGCAGGACGCTGCCCGCCACGTCAGCCACCGCCTCGGCTATTCCGGCCCCTGGCCGGGCGATCTTGGCACCGCTGCCGCGCCCAAGTCACTCATCGGCGTCGGCTAGGAGAACATGGAATGACGCACCGTCTCGCCTGGGTCATGCGGCTCAAACCCGGCAACGAAGCCATCTACAAGCTCAAGCACGACGAGATCTGGCCCGAGATGCTCGAGAACATGAAGCGCGACGGCGTCCGCACCTTCTCGATCTACCTGCACGGCCTCGACCTGTTCGCCTACATGGAGCGCGATACGGCGCCCAACCCCGCCGACAAGCCCACCGATCTCACCTGGCGCTGGTGGGAGATGATGGCGCCCTACATGGAAACCAACCCCGATTTCTCGCCGGTGCAATACCCGGTCCAGGAAATGTTCAACTTCGAGAACCGCTAATGCACACCATCGAGGGCGTCGTCCCCATCCTGATCACGCCGTTCTTCGACGACGGCCGCATCGACGAGGCGAGCCTGCGCTCGCTGATCGACTTCAACGTCGATGCCGGCATCCACGGCCTCGGCGTGGCGCTCGGCTCGGAGGTCTTCAAGTTCAGCGAGGCCGAGCGCGCCGAGATCGTCCGCATCGTCGTGTCGCAGACCAACAAGCGCGTCCCGGTCATCATCAACACCGGCGCGGCCGGCACGCACCTCGCCGTGCAACATGCGATTGCCGCCGAAAAGGGTGGCGCCGATGCGCTGATGATCATGCCGCCGACCTTCTTCCCGGTCGGCGCCGACGAGATTTTCGACTACTACAGCGCCATCGACGCTGCGGTGTCGATCCCGATGATCCTGCAGGACATCCCGCAGGCCCCGATCTCGCCCGGCCTCGCCCTGCGCCTCGCGGACAACTGCAAGAACATCAAGTACATCAAGGTCGAGACCCTGCCGATGACCCAGAAGGTCGCCGACATGGCCAAGGCAGTCACCGGCTGCCTGACCATTTTCGGCGGCGCCGGCGGCGTTTACTTCATCGAGGAGCTGCGCCGCGGCGCCCGCGGCACCATGCCGTTCTGCAGCCAGCCCGCCGAGTACGTGGCAGTCTGGAACCTGTTCAACGCCGGCGACGAAAAAGGCGCGCGAAAAGTCTTCAACGACGCCTTCATCGGCATGAACCGCCTCGGCGGCCAGGGTGGCGACCTGTTCTACCACGCCCACAAGCAGTTGCTGGTCCGCCGCGGCATCATCCGCACCGCCCACGTCCGCAGCCCGACGATGAAGATCGACCCCCTCACCCAGCGCGAAATCGACGACGTCCTCGCCGAGATCGTCCTGACCCCGGTGACCTTCGCCGGCTGAAGACAGAAGGCGGCCGACCACGCCGCGCGGTCGGCCGCCTCATTCGAGGCCGAGGCTCCGGAACGCTTATGCCGTCGGCACCGGAGCATCGGCGACGATCAAGCCTTCGGCCTTCAGCTCCGCCCAGAAGTCCACCGGGATCACCTCGGTGACGTACCTTGCGTTCGCGGTTACCTCTTCCGGCTTCACGCCACCGGGAATCACCGACACCACGGCCGGGTGGGCAAGTGGGAACTGCAGCGCTGCCGCCTGCAGCGACACCCCGTGCCGCGCCGCCACCGCCTGTATGGCCCGCGCCCTGGCCTTGGTCGGCTCGTCGGCGAAGCCATAGGCGTAGCGCGCACCCTCGATCGGCCCGGTCGCCAGAATGCCCGAGGCGTACGGCGCCCCGATGACCACCGAGATCCCCTCCTCGATGCAGCGCTGCATGCCGGTCGAAAGCGAGCCCTGATCGAGCAGCGTGTACGGCATCGCCACGATGCAGAAATCGAGCGGCACCAGTGGCGCGATGTTCACCAGCGACTCTGCTGCGTTCATTCCCATGCCGAGCGCCTTGATCTGCCCCGAAGCCTTGAGCTCTTCGAGCGCCTTGATCCCGCCCGTCGCCATGTCGCGCATCCGCGCCGCGTGGTGCTCGCCATGCGCACCCGGTTCCGGATCGTGGATGAACAGTGCGTCGACCGTATCGAGCCCGAGCCGCAGCAGGCTCTGCTCATAGGCGCGCATCACTCCGCCATAGCCATAGTCCCACACCACCTCCATCGCGAGCCCGCCGCCCCATGGCGTCTTGTCAAAGCTGCTCGGACTCGTCGGGCGCTTGAAGTAGCGCCCGACCTTGGTGGTGACGATGAACTCGTGCCGGGGCATATCGATCAGGAAGTCACCGGCCCGGTGCTCGCAGAGCCCCCGGCCATACCATGGCGCCGAATCGTAGAAACGCACGCCAGCGTCCCACGCCGCCGCCATGGTCGCATGCGCCAGTTCGCCGGAGACGCGCTGGTACATGCCGCCGAGATGGGCTGTGCCGAAGCCGAACGGCGGCAGTTGCAATGTCGTCTTGCCGGCCTGCCGCCGGTCGGTGAGCTTGTGCGCCATCTCTGGTCCTCAGTGCAAAATCAGTAGGTCGCCCGGCCGCCCGAAAGGTCGAACACCGAAGCGGTGGTAAAGCTGTTCTCTTTGCTCACCAGCCAGCTCACCATGTTCGCGGCTTCCTCGACTTCGAGGAAGCGGCCGCGCGGAATGCGGCTGAGCATGTAGTCGATGAACTCCGGCTTCAGCTCGTCGAGGATGCGCGTCTTCGCCGTCGCCGGGGTGATGACGTTGATGGCGATGTCGTACTTCGCGCATTCCTTGCCGACGGCCTTGCTCATGCCGATCACGCCGGCCTTCGCCGCGGCATAGGCCGAGGCGTTCGGGTTGCCTTCCTTGCCGGCGATCGACGCGATATTGACGATGCGCCCGTAATTGCGTGCCTTCATGCCCGGCAGCACGGCCCGATTGACGTAGAACGCGCCGTTGAGGTCGATCTCGATCACCCGCCGCCATTCGTCGAGCTCGTACTCATCGAGCGGCGCATTCTTGCCGGCAATACCGGCCGAGTGGACGAGGATGTCGAGCTTGCCGAGCTTGCTCTCGACCTCGGCCACCGCTGCGGCGATCGCGTCATAGTTGGTGATATTGACCGCGATGGTCGACGCGGCATCGCCGAGTTCGGCCTTGGCCTTGTCGAGCAGCTCGGCATTCATGTCCCACAGCGACACCTTGGCGCCCGATTTGACGAGACGCGAGGCGATGGCGAAGCCGATGCCCTGCGCCCCGCCGGTGATGACGGCCACCTGGCCGTTGAGATCGATCTGATTCATGGTCTCTCCAAACCCCTTATGAAACTGGAGCCGCCTGAGGCGGCCTGAAGACGGACGCGACATCCGCGTCCGGCGAAACCGGCGCGTCGCGATAGAGGAAGCATGTCGCGAGCCTCTGCGCGTCCGGCATATATTTTGGCGGCGGCGCCTGCCAGCACTGTTCCATCACATGCGGGCAGCGCGGCGCGAATTTGCACCCGTTATTGGTCCGGGCGGCATTCGCCTCGGTCACCGGGATCTCGTCCGCCCCCCAGGCCTTGGACAGGTCCGGCAGCGGAATGGACGAGACCAGCAGCTGCGAATACGGGTGCTTCGGCCGGCCGATCACCTGCTCCACCGCGCCAGCCTCGGCGACGCTGCCGCGATACAGCACCACGATATTGTCGCAGATCTGGAACGCCGTCGTCAGGTCGTGGGTGATGTAGACGATCGAGATTCCGAGCTCGCGGTTCAGCGTCCTCAGCTCGTCGAGAATGGTGGCGCGTAGGCTGGCATCCACCATGGATACCGGCTCGTCCGCGACGATCATCTTGGGCCGCAGCAGCACCGCTCGCGCCACCATCACGCGCTGCCGCTGCCCGCCGCTCAGCTCGTGCGGAAACCGCCCCAGCGTATCCTGCGGGCGCAACCCGACGCGCTCCAGCGCATCCTCGATCAGCGCCTGCGCCTTGGCGTCGGTGTCGGCGAGCCGGAACCGCTTCACCGGCGTGGTCAGCACGTTGTCGATCCGGTAGAAAGGGTTGAACACCTCGAACGGATCCTGGAAGACCGGCTGCACTTCACGCCGGAACGCCCGCTTCTCGCTGGCGCTCATGGTCGCGATGTTCTTGCCGCGATACTCCACCGACCCTTCGGTGGGGTCGATGAACCCCAGCATCATCCGCGCCAGCGTCGTCTTGCCCGACCCGGATTCTCCGGCGACGGCGGTCATCGATGGCTCGCTGTCGGATAGCGTCAGCGTCACGTCGTCGAGCGCCGTGAATGATCCGTACCGCTTGGTGACGCCCTTCGCTTCGATCAGCGCGCTCATGCGTTCAGCTCCCGTCCAGCCCGCGCCGGCAGGGGCGGCAATTCACTCAGTCCTGGGTAAAGATGGCACGCGGCCGCCTGGCTTGGTGCCACCTCCTGCAGCTGCGGCGTCTCGCTGCGGCAGCGGTCGAACGCGAACGGGCAGCGCGGATTGAACGAGCATCCCGCCGGCAGGTTGACCAGCGGCGGCGGCAGGCCGGGGATACCGACCAGCGCCTGCTTCACCTCGATGCCCGGCAGGCTCTCCACCAGCAGCTTGGTGTAGGGGTGCTTCGGCGCTTCGATCATCTGCCGCACCGGCCCGATCTCGACGATCTTGCCGGCATACATCACGCCCACCGTATCGGCGAACTGCGCGATCAGCCCCATGTCGTGCCCGATCAGCACCACCGCGGCGCCAAGCCCGTCCTGCAGCCGCCCCAGCGTCTGCATTACCTGCCGCTGCACCACCACGTCGAGCGCCGAAGTAGGCTCGTCCGCAACGATGACCTTGGGGCTCAGCGAGGTGGCAATCGCCATCGCCGCGCGCTGCTTCATGCCGCCGCTCAGTTCGTGCGGATAGCGCCGCGCCACTTCGGGCGCCAGCCCCACCTGCTTGAGCAACTGCTGCACCCGCGCATCAAGCTCCGGCCGCTTCAGGTTGGGCACATGCGCGACGATCGCGTCGATCATCTGCTCCTCGAGCCGCATCACCGGGTTGAGCGAACTCATCGCCCCCTGCGGCATCAGCGCGATATCGCGCAGCCGCACCTCGCGCAGGTCCTTGTCGGAGAGCTTCAGCAGGTCCTGCCCGTCGAGCTCGACGCTGCCCGAAACGATCCGCCCCGGCGCCCGCGTCAGCCGCATCAGCGCCGTCGCCATCGTGGTCTTGCCCGATCCGCTCTCGCCGATCAGCCCGAGCCGCTCGCCGGGCCTCAGCGAGAACGACACGTCGTTCACCGCCTTGGCGGGTCCCTTGCCGGTGTCGTAGTGGACGTTGAGGTCCTTCACCACGAGGATCGGCTTCTGTGTCATGTCGACGGCCATCAGCGCCTCGCCAGACGGGGGTTGGCGAACCGGTCG
>CAMDAL010000144.1 GCA_945888565.1 Devosia equisanguinis
CGCAAAAGCTGGGAATCCCAAACCAATGCCGCCGACAAAATCACAAGCTTCTTCGACCGAACGCCCAAAACCCTTGCGAAACCGAATACTTCAAATCGCCGGAAAACCCCCGCCAACCGCGGCGTTCCAGACTTCTTCACGACTGACGAACTACGGTGCCGACACAAGCTGGGTTGGTCAGATGCGCCGAAATCTCGTCGCCCCGCTGTGCATTTCTGCAACTGTAGTTCTTGTCACCGCTGCGCAGCTCTTGAACGGAACGGGATATGACAAAGCCTATCCTCCACTGAATACATTTTTTTCGGTGGCAATCTGGTGTCTTATTTGGAGCGTGATGCAGGCCATCTGTGCCTCGTCAGTCTCGCTTGCGGCGAAAATTATTAAGAACAAGCTGCTTGAAAACACCACAGTCTGACCCCCACGCCCTGACCTCGGGCGTATGCGTGACCCCCTCACCGCAAACTCAGCGCCCAGCTCACCTTGTTCCACAGATCCTCGACATTGTCGGTGAACGTCACCAGCCGGTCTGAGTGCGGCACCGAGTGGCTGAGGATATCCGCCGCCATGCCGCGCATCGCCTCGAAGGCGCGGTTGCGGTTGAGTAGCACAACCGGCTTGCGGCTCGCCCCGGCGCCCGCGCACACCCACGCCCGGTAAAGCGTCGCCGTCGAGGCCAGCGAGCCGGGCAACCCCACGAACACCTGGGCCAGTTCGCCCATCCGCCTCAGCCGTGCCTCGGGGTCGTCGATCCGCTCCACCGCCACGTCGGCGAGCGCCGGCGGCGCCGCAAAGCCGTCGTCAGCGAGGATCAGCACATCGCCGCCCGCCGCCCGCGCCGCCGTGATCAGCGGAATCGCCTCCAGCGCTCCGTCGGCCAGGCAGACAATGCGCGCCCCGTGCCGCGCCAGGATCGTCCCGGCATCCGACATCAGCGACGCGCGCTCGGCATCGCCCGGCCCCTTGTCCGAGGCGAAGACGGCGAGGGTCGGGGTTGCGTCAGCGGCCACGGGTCAGGCTCCCGAGGATGCCGCGCACCAGCGCCCGCCCCAGGCTCGTCGCCACCGAGCGCGCCATCGAGGTCATCGCCGCCTCCACCGGCGAAGCGCGGGTCGAGCGCCGCGGCGCCGGAGCCTTCTCCGCCCGCGCCTGCGCCTCGCGCTGCTTCTCCCGCATCTCGGCTTCCTTCTGCCGCTCCGCCTGCTCCTGTGCCTGCGCGGTTTTGCGCTGCAGCACCTCGTAGGCCGACTCGCGGTCGATCACGGTGTCGTACTGCCCGGCCACCGGCGAACTGACGATCAGCGCCCGGCGCTCCTCCGGCGTCAGCGGGCCAACCTTGCCCGAGGGCGGCCGGATCAGCGTCCGCCCGACGATCGAGGGAATGCCCTTGTCCTCCAGCACCGACACCAG
The DNA here is from genome assembly GCA_945888565.1 of Devosia equisanguinis. GTDB lineage: Bacteria > Pseudomonadota > Alphaproteobacteria > Rhizobiales > Devosiaceae > Devosia_A > Devosia_A equisanguinis_A. The sequence continues at coordinate 1,408 of CAMDAL010000144.1, forward strand.
CGCCTCGCCCACCCCCATCTGGGTGATCACCTCTTCGGTGGAAAAATCCGGGTTGGGGCGGAAGGAGTCGGCAGCCGCGCGCACCGCCTTCTGTTCCTTTGGCGTATAGGCGCGCAGCGCGTGCTGCACCCGGTTGCCCAGTTGCGCCAGCACCGCATCGGGAATGTCGACCGGGTTCTGCGTCACGAAATACACGCCGACCCCCTTCGAGCGCACCAGCTTCACCACCTGCTCCACCTTGTCGACCAGCGCCTTGGGCGCATCGTCGAACAGCAGGTGGGCCTCGTCGAAAAAGAACACCAGCCGTGGTTTCTCGGCGTCGCCCACTTCGGGCAGCACCTCGAACAGCTCGCTCAGCAGCCACAGCAGAAACGTCGCGTAGAGCCGCGGCGAGCGCATCAGCTCGTCGGCCGCAAGGATCGAGACGATGCCCTTCCCATCGGGCGCCGTGCGCATCAGGTCCGAGATTTCGAGCGCTTTTTCGCCGAAGAAGCTGTCGCCGCCCTGCTGCTCCAGCACCAGCAGCGCCCGCTGCACCGCGCCGACGCTCTGGCTCGCCACGTTGCCGTAGGCCACCGAGATCTGCTGCGCATTGCCGGCGATTTCCACCAGCAGCGCCCGCAGGTCCTTCAGGTCGAGCAGCAGCAGGCCGTTATCGTCGGCATACTTGAAGGCGATGTTCAGCACACCTTCCTGCGTATCGTTGAGGTCGAGAATGCGGCTCAGCAGCAGCGGCCCCATCTCGGAAACCGTGGTGCGAACCGGGTGCCCCTGCTTGCCGAACAGGTCCCAGAAAATCACCGGCGACTTGCCCGCCGCATAATCGTCAAAGCCGATCTCCTCGGCCCGCTTCACCTGCCAACCGAGCATTTCCCCCGTCGCGGCCATGCCGCTCAGGTCGCCCTTGATATCGGCGGCAAACACCGGCACGCCGATGGCCGAAAAGCCCTCGGCCAGCACCTGCAGCGTCACCGTCTTGCCGGTGCCGGTCGCGCCCGTCACCAGCCCGTGCCGGTTGCCATATTTGTGGAACAGGTATTCCGGCCGCGTGCTGGTGCCGAGAAAGAGCTTGTCGTCGAGAAGCATGGGCATCGGCCGCACCGGGATTCGAAATCGGGGCTCATGCTATAGCCGGGCCGGACCGGCCCGACAACCAAGCCCCGCCCGCCGCTCGCCGCGCGAGTCAGCCGGCATTAACCGTCCTGCGGCTATTCTGAGCCGCATGCGACCCAACCGCCGTCACCTACTCGCCGGTCTTGCCGCCTTCGCCTTCGCCTCTCCGGCGCGGGCGCAGGCTATCGTCCCCGAACTGAACCCGGGCACCCCGGACGATCAGTCCGGAGCCTTGCAGGACGCGCTGTTCCGCGCCGCCGCCGAGGGCCGGCCGCTGTTCCTCCCGCCCGGCACCTACTACGCGCAGAACCTGCAGGTACCCTCCAACCTCCTTGTCACCGGCATTCCCGGCACCACCACCCTCGCGGCCACGGGCGCCGCGCCCGTCGCCCGCATCGCCGGCAGTGCGCATGTGCGTTTCGAGGGCATCACCTTCGGCCAAGGCAATGGCGGCCCGGAGGGCGCCGAGGCGGGGTTGCTCGAGATCGAGGCCAGCGATCACGTCACCCTCACCGATTGCGCCTTCACCGGCGGCAAGGCGAGCGGCATCTCCATCCACGATGCGGCAGCGCGCATCGACGGCTGCGACTTCCTCGGCCACGGCCTCGCCGCGATCTTTTCGCTCGACAGTCGCGGGCTCACCATTTCCGGCAACCGCATCGCCGGCTGCGGCAATGGCGGCATCCTGATCTGGGGCAATGCCAGCCGCCGCGGCTCCTCCACCATCATCGGCAACTCGATCTCCGGGGTCGGCGCCAGCAATGGCGGCAACGGCCAGAACGGCAACGGCATCAACGTCTTTCGCTGCGATGACGTGCTGATCGCCAACAACCGCATCGCCGATTGCGCCTTCACCGCCATCCGCCTCAACGCCACCAACAATGTCGTCGTCTCCGGAAACCTCTGCCGCAACTCGGGCGAAGTGGCGATCTTTTCGGAGTTCGCCTTCACCGGCTCCATCATCGCCGACAACATCGTCGATGGCGCGGCGCTCGGCATCTCGGTCACCAACATGGACCAGTCCGGCCAGGTCGCCACCGTCACCGGCAACATCGTCCGCAACATCCGCGCCGCCTCGGCAGTCAACCCCGACACCAGGCCGATCGGCATCTATGCCGAAGCCGAAACCACCATCACTGGCAACACGGTCTATGCCGTGGTCGGCACCGGCATCCGCGCCGGCAACGGCCGGTTCCTGCGCAACGTCGTGATCGCCGACAACGTGCTCTCCGCCGTCAACACCGGCATCGGCGTCTCGGTCGTCGATAAGGCCGGCCCCGTGGCGATCACCGGCAACATCATCACCGCCCTCGACCACGCCATCGTCGGCATGGAATGGGAACAGGTCGTCAGCGACGACCTCGCCCGCGACGCGGCCAGATACCCGCACGTGAGCATCAGCGGCAACCGGGCTGGGGCGTGAGGCGTCACGCCCGTTTTGGCAGCTTCTTTACCTTGCGCAGCGCCGCATTGACGCGCGACTGCCAGCCCGGACCATCGGCCTTGAACGCTTCGACGACATCCGGATCGAGTCGCAGCGTTACGGCTTGCTTGGCGACCTTCCGGCCGGCCCCGCGGCGCGCGCGAACAGCCGCAAGAAAGCCGGGGGGCAGGGCCTCTTCCGGCGTAAGTCGCTTGGCGAACTGTTCGTCGGTCATTTCCTTGTCGTCTGGATCCTCAGCAATTTGCCGCTGAATTTCGGCCTCTTCCTCGTCGCTGATCAGCGGCGCAAGGCGCCTAGCGTCGGTCATAGTTTCGCCTCTCGCTCTGGCTGGCTCGCCGCATTGTCACGATTGAAATTGCTTCACTCCCCAGCGGCGCGAATACTATCGTCATCAACTTGCCGTTCATCATCGCCACCGCCATTACCCGCGGTCGCCCATCCAGGCCAGGGTGGGCGGGCACGAGTAGCATGTTGGCCCACTCGAATCCGTCCTCAAGATCAGCAAAGTCCAACCCGCGCCTTTGCAGGTTCGTCTGTCGCTTGACCTCGTCCCAGACGATCCTCACATAGGCATCCTATACCAGAACGTCAGTACAAAATAGGACTACAACCCCGTGCTCGCCTGCCCGCCGATCTTCCACTTCCCGCCGGTCTTCTTGAAGCAGATACCCGCCGCATAGGGCTTCTGCAGCCCCTCCTCGCCCACCGCGATGAAACCGACTCCGCCCTGTGGCAGGTGCAGCGCAATCCAGTCCGTTGGCGAGTCGGTGTCGTAGTCGAGAGCGTAGAGACGTCCGGCGGACAGCGTAGCCAGCTCCCGGCCATTCGGCTTGTCGAGCACCGGCTCGCCCTCGTCGACCATCACGAAGCTCGTGCCATCTACACCCAGCTTGTCCGCCGCCTGCTTGACGTCGCCCGGATCGAAATCGTGGAAACCATAGGTGCAGACCGTGCCCGGCAACTTGGGGTCCAGCCCCCAGGGCTGGCCGTCGGTCAGCGCGCCTTCGATGAAGTCGAGTTCCATGTCGGCGAGAAACGCCGTGACATCGACGTCGGGCGGCAGGTCCCAGTCACCGCCGGTATGCGGGCCAAGTCCGGCCACAGCCGCCCGCCCGCCCCGCGAGACGTCGACCACTTCGGTGTGCCGCGGCAGCGACATGTCGATGGCAGCCGAAACGATCGTCACGTTTGGCGCGATGAAGCCGCCCACCGCATCGAGGTCACCGGCCCGCACCGCCTTCAGCAGGGCGATGGCGTCGGCGCGCAGGTCGGCCGGCGGCTCCAGCGTTTCGGCCGGGCGCAAACTCGGCGCCGTATAGGCCTGACCGGCCGTAGCCGGACCGATCAATGCCGCCAGCACCACCGCTACTATCGCAAGACGCAAGGTATGCTCTCCCCAAACAGGCGCCCCGAGGCGCCCTGCCCAATTCGACGCCGCCCCCACCCAACCCCTTGGGTTCAGGCCGCAATTTCTCCCGTGGCGCGCAGTTCGCCGACCTCGAAGCCACGCACGTTCTTCACCACCTGCCGGGCGAAAGTCCCGAGCAGCTCGGCCTGCGCCTCGTCCGGCGAGGCGAATCGCAGCAGCAGGTTGGCCACCATCACCACGCTCGCCTGCATGTTGCCGTCATCGCACTTCAGCGCATAGCCCCAGCCCTTGTCGCGGATAGCGCCGCATTGCACGCCCTCGGCACCGCCCTTCTGCATCACCCGGCCGCCGAACGCCTCCATCACCAACGTATCGAAATGCCCGGTCCCGGCCACCAGCAGCGGGTTGGCCGTCGCTGCGTCGAATATCCGCCGGGAGGCCGCGCCCAGTTCCGGCGGCAGGCCCCGCCCGGTCGCCATCTTTGCAAAGCCCTGTGCAAACCCCTTGAGGGGTGCCGCCCAGGTGGGGATCGAGCAGCCGTCGCGACCGCAAAGGTCGACGCTCAGCGGCGTGCCGACCACCGTCTCGATGGCGGCGCGCACCGCCACCTGCACCGGATGTTTGCGCTCCACATAGCCGGCGGGATCAACCCCCAGCGCCTGCGCCACGCTCAGCATGCCAGAGTGCTTGCCCGAGCAGTTGTTGTGCAGCGCCGTCGGCTGCAGGCCCGCCGCTCGCAACGCCACGCGCGCCCGGCCATTGGTCGGCTGGTGCGCCCCGCATTCGAGGTTTGTCTCCGACAGGCCCAATCCGCCGAGAAAGCCTGCGACCTTGGTGACGTGCACCTCTTCGCCGTGGTGGCTGGCGCAGGCAAGCGCCAGTTGCTCGTCGCTCAACGCGAACCGGTCGAGCGCCCCGGAGGTGACCATGGCAAGCGCCTGCATCGACTTGATGGCGGAGCGCGGGAACACCGGGCGCGAGATATCCCCGCCCGCAGCGATCACGTTACCGTCTGCATCGGCGATCACGAAGGCGCCGCGGTGGCGGTTCTCGACGGCGTCGCCGCGCGTCTGCTCGACGAGGATGGGGTTGGCGTCCATGGGAATGTCCGAAAAGAAAAAGGGCCCGGAGGTTCCTTGGAACGCTCGCGGGCCCGTAAGTCAACGTGTTGGAGGAGGTCAGTCGGCAGTCAAATGCGGGAGAGCCGGCGCTTGCATGCCACCGGGGTCCCGGAGGAATTCAGATGTCCCAGTCGTAGGCGAACTCGAGGAAGCTGGCATTCACCCAGCCCTCAACGTAGTGCTGCTGAACGAGGCACCAGTCCGAGCCGCCCTGCGGGCTGACGATGCAGCGCTCCACCCAGACCGAACTCTTGGGTTCGAACTCGCCGACCTTCTGCGAGTAGGAGGCGGGCCAGAGGCGGACGTTGAGGGTGTCCCAGTTCTTGACGCCGGTGATCTGGGCGGGGCTATCGACCTGGTAGCCGGCGGCGAGCGCGGGCTGGATAGCGAAGCTGGCGGCTCCTGCGATGACCAGCCCGGCGAGGGTGGCGATCAGCAGTTTTTCCTGTTGGCGGTTCATTTGGGGCATCCTTCTGGGGACGGGTGTTCAATCTGTTGTCCCGGTTATGCACCCCTCGCCTTGAACCCACCCTGAGACCCGCATTCAGAAAGTGTTCATTCCCCTGACAGGCGCCGTTCATTCGAAACTGTCAGGTCGCGTTCATCGGCATGGCCCCAAAAAGGCAAAAGGCGGATGCCGCAGCATCCGCCTGCCACAATGTGCAAAAAAAGCTTGCCGCGCGTCAGCGCCCGAAGCGGTGCACGTAGAGGTTGATGGTTTCGTCGCCCATCATCTGCACCGCGAACACGTCCTCGGGCCGGTAGTCCTTGCGGCCCAGCATCTCGACCAGCACGTCGTTGGCGGCGATCGTCGGACGCAGGTAGGCGGCGTTGCCTTCGTTGCGCAGCATGGAGAAGTTCGAGCACAGCTCCGTCACCCAGACCTGGTACCGGTCATCGATGCCCGCGACCTGTGGCTTGTAGACCCGGCGCAGGTGGCCGAGCTGGCTGTCACAACTAGCCGTCGAGCCGCCCTTCGGGGTATCATCGGGACACGCAAAGGTCAGGCAGTTGCTCTGGGCGCTGGCCGGCATGGTGGTGATGGCAGAAACGGAAGTCAGGGTCGAAAAGGCCGCGAGGGCCAGGATCCACTTGTTCATGTCGTTCTCCTGTTGGGTTTCCGGCGTGCATCGGCACCGCCGGTCAGTCTCCTTGGGGATATCGTGGGGCTTTCTGCCCTCTGTGTCGCTTGAGGGGGAGACTGCGACCAACGCCTTGAACCGGCACTGACCTCGCCATTCATTTTTCGTTCAAGCCGCGAACTTATCCGGCCGGCCAACTTATCCCCCACCCAACAGGCTGATTTACCTTGGCTCTTGTCGTGCTAGGTTCAGTGAAAAGCGGAGGAGTGAGGCAAATGGCGAAAGTTCTGGTCACCGGCGGCAGCGGCAAGCTGGGCCGCGCCGTGCTGAAGGATCTGGTCACCAATGGGTATGACGTTATCAACGTCGATCAGGCGCCGTCGCGGGAGGCGATCTGCCCGTTCGTGCGCGCCGACCTCACCGACTTCGGCCAGGTCGTCCAGCTCGTCACCGGCTCGGTCGATGAGCGGAAGGGGCCGTTCGACGCCGTCGTTCACCTCGCCGCCATCCCGGCGCCAGGCCTGCAGCCCAATGCGAAGACCTTCGCGAATAATGTTAACAGCAGTTACAATGTGTTCGAGGCGTGCCGCATTGCCGGGGTGAAGAACGTCGTCTTCGCCTCCAGCGAAACCGTGCTCGGCCTGCCCTTCGACAATCCGCCGCCCTACGCGCCGGTCGACGAGGAGTATTTCCCGCGCCCCGAGACCGCCTACTCCCTCGGCAAGCTGGTCGACGAAACCATCGCCGCGCAGTTCTGCCGCTGGGACCCCGAACTCAAGATCGTCGGCCTGCGCTTTTCCAACGTCATGGATATCGAGGACTACAAGGCCTTCCCCTCATTCGATGCCGATAGCTCGAAGCGCAAATGGAACCTGTGGGGCTACATCGATGCGCGCGACGGGGCGCAGGCGGTACGCCGGGGCATCGAGGCCGAGTTCAAGGGTTTCGAGGCCTTCATCATCGCCAATGCCGATACCGTCATGCAGCGCTCGAACCCCTCGCTGATGGCCGAGGTCTTCCCCAACGTGCCGCACAAGCGCGAACTCACCCAGAACGGCACCCTGCTCAGCATCGACAAGGCGCGGCGCCTGCTCGACTACAACCCGCAATACAGCTGGAAGAACCACGTCTGATGGCCGCCATCCGTCTCGGCGGCCATGGGCTCCCCGTCGGCAGCGATGATCCATACGCATTCGCCCGCGCCCACCGCGCCTTCGGCTATGCGGCCGCCTATGTCCCGGTTTCGCTCATCGGAGCCGACGATCACACTCTGGCCGAATGGGAAAAAGCCTTTTCGGAACATGATGTTACGCTCGCCGAAGTCGGCATCTGGCGCAACCTGATCGACCCTGATCCGGTCAAACGCCGGGCCGAACTCGACTACGCCGCGCAGTGTCTTGCTCTCGCCGACGCGGTCGGTGCGCGCTGTGCCGTCAGCTTCATCGGCTCGTTCGCCCCCGGCACCCGCCACGGCCTCGACGCCCGCAATCTCGGCCCGCAAGCCATTGAAGCAGCTGTCGAAAACGTCCGCGCCCTGATCGACACGGTGAAGCCGAAGCGGGCCAGGTTCGCGCTCGAGATGATGCAGGCGACCATCCCCGACAGCGCCGACAGCTATCTCGAACTGATCCGCGCCGTCGACCGGCCAGAGTTCGCGGCGCATCTCGATCCGGTCAACCTGGTGATGACCCCGCGCACCTACTTCGAAACCGGCGCGCTGATCCGCGAGTGTTTCCAGAAGCTTGGCCCGTGGATCGTCTCGTGCCACGCCAAGGACATCACGCTGCACGAGACCGCCGCGCTGCACCTCGACGAGGTACAGATCGGCGACGGCAACCTCGACTACCGCACCTACCTCACCGAACTCGCCCGCCTGCCGGACGTCCCGCTGCTGCTCGAACACCTCAAGCCCGAGGAGTACGCCCTCGCCCGCGACCGCA
>CAMDAL010000145.1 GCA_945888565.1 Devosia equisanguinis
CAGCCCCCACGGCACGAGGCCGTAGTCGACGGGCGACTCATAGGCATTCCACGCGTCGCGGACCAGCTGTTCGGAGTTGTTGGCGCTGCGGGCGATGTCGAACAGGAAATCCTGCGACGGGTTGGCGCTGCCGTTGCCGCGCGCATCGATGGCGGCAACCGCCTGCTTTTCCTCAAAGAACATGCGCCGGGTGAAGTTATCCGGATCGTTGAACACAAGCGGCACGTGGTTCATCGCGCGTACGGCGAGCGACTGGCTGTCGTCGATGTTGACGAGGAAGTTCTTCGTGTGCCCCAGCGGATCGATGGCGTCGGCCATCCGGCCGAGCCAGCCATACTGCTCCCCGGAATTGGGCGCGCCGGTCTGCCAGAACGCCATCGAGGAGAAGTGCGAGAACGACGGCTGGTCGTAGCCGACGCCGTGGACGATGCCCATCAGCCCGTCCTTATAGAGCCGCTCGAAGCCGGTCATTGTCTTCTGGAAGCCGAACTGATCGTCGAGCTTCAGCACCTTGTCCTTGCGGATGCCGAGGTGCGGACGGGCGTTGTAGTAGGCGTCGTCGCCATAGGGGATGACGGTGTTGAGCCCGTCATTGCCACCCGACAGTTCGATGATGACGAGGATGCGGTCATGCGCCGCCGCCTGCTCGGCGGCGACCTTGGACCAGACCGGCGAGGCGCTGATGCCGCCGGCGTCGCCCAGCACCATCGACGAGAAGCCGGACTGGACGAGGCCCGCCTTGTCGGCGCCCGAGAGTTTCGATGTCTTGCGCATAGGGTCTCCCCGCTCAGGCGAGCTGGTACTGCGGTGAACTCATGATCAGGTGCGCGACGACGCGGAGCCCGTGCTCCAGGTAGCTGTCGGCTTCGGCGAGGTCGGTGGTGCCCAGTTCGTCGCTGAGCGTGCCGATCAGCGCCTCGCGGGCCTGGGCCGACAGCGCCACCCGGAGCAACTGGTTGATGAGCAGGTCAACGGCCTCGCCGGTGGTCTTGGCGCCGGCCTCCAGCACACTGTGGCTGAGGCTGAACTGGGCGGCAGCGCGCGGGATCGGCTTCAGCTTCCGCACTGCTTCTGCATAGCCGATGAGGCTGGCATAGCGGGTGTTGAAGGTCTCCTGGATGCCGGCGGTCGCCGAAGGGGCAGCACCATCCTCGAGGGTGGCGGCGGTGATCTCGAGGCCGTTGACGATGTTGCGGTTGACCCGGCGGATCTCCTCGCCCGGGTTGTGCAGCGGGTCGGAGAACTCGATGATGTTGGGGAACATCACCTCGCGGGCGAAGTTGGCGCGCTCGAACAGCAGGCCCGGGGTGATCCACGAGCGCCCCTGGCTCCAGCCGGCGACGGTGGGCGGGTAGAGCAGGATCTGCCCCAGCGTCTTGCTCGCGGTGTAGGGGTCCGGGATGCCGGGGAGTTCACCCAGCCCGAGCTTGCGGTAGGTGGAGACGATCAGTTCGGTGGGTGACTTGATGTGCGTCGCGACCGAGGGCTCGGCGTAGAAATCCTCGGAGAGGAAGATGGTGCGGAGGAACGGCGCGATCTCGTAGTTGGCGTCGCGCAGCAGGGTGCCGAGGGTTTCGGCGAAGGCGGGCGAGATCTCCTCGCGGACGAAGAAGCGGTAGAGCTTCGACGCGATGTAGATCGCCGTCTGTTTCTGCTCGAGAATGATCCGGAGGATGTCCTCGCCGGTGAAGTTGCCCTCACGGCCGAGGAAGCGCTTGGCGCCCGCATCGTGCTTGTCGGGGTCGACAACGAAGCTGAGGTCGTCATTGCCCCAGCCGGTGAAGGCGCGAGCGGCTTCGCGGATATCGTCCTCGGTGTAGTTACCCACGCCCATGGTGAACAGTTCCATGACCTCGCGGCCGAAATTCTCGTTGGGCGCACCCTTCACATTCTGCGCCGCACCAAGGAAAACCAGCATGGCCGGGTCCCTGGCGATGGCGACGAGCAGGTCACCGAAGTTGCCGGTGGCATGCGTGCGCAGGGTTTCGATCTGCAGCGCGATCTTGCGGTAGTCGCGCAGCTTCTCCTCGGACGTGGCGAAGTGGCCGTGCCAGAACAGCGTCAGCTTTTCTTCGAGCGGGCGCGGCGTGCGGACCATGCGGTCGAGCCACCAGTGGTTGAGACGGCGGGTTTCGAGCGTCGTGGCGCGGAGCCAGTAGAAGAAGCGGTTGGTGACCGGCTGCAGTGGCCGGCTGCCGCCGGGCTTCACCCTGACGCCCATCGCTTCGCCGCTGCGCTCGGCCAGTTCGGTGGCGGCAGGGCGGCTGACGGGGAAGTTCTGGAACGAGGGCTCCCAGAAGCCGGACTCCTCGAACTCAGGCAGCCGGGACACATCGATCGACCGGTAGTCGACCAGCGTCTCGACGGCGGCTTCGGGCGTCATTATAGCGAGCCAGTCGATCTCGCCGGGCGTGCCGCCAAAGCCCGCGCGCTCAAGCAGATGGGCGGCGCGCGCATAGTTCCAGTCGGCGTCGGTAATCGGCGACAAGCTCTCTGCGCGGGGAGCGCTCATTGCGACAGTGACCTGAAAATCTACCATAGTGGGAGCTTCAGGCTACTTCGCCGCGATGCGAACGCGCGATCTATCGATGCGATAGGTTTCGTCTATCGCTTTGGTTTTTCAATAACTTCCATTGGGAAAGCTGCAGCCAGTTCCTCCAGTGCCTCGCCGTCGCGGGCCATGGCGTGGATGCGGTCCCACAGGTGATTGCGGAGGCCGGCGAAGGCCGGAGTGGCGCGCGGATCGTTCTCCCAGCGCGGCTCCGGCAGGTCGACATCGACCACCTCGTCGATGCGGCCGGGGCGCGGGCGGAGCAGCACGATGCGCTGGCTCAGGTATACCGCCTCGTCGATGTCGTGGGTGACGAAGACGATGGCCATGCGGCGGCGCGCCCACATCTGCAGCAGCTCGCGGCGCAGCACCTCGCGCGTCATGGCGTCGAGGGCCGCGAAAGGCTCGTCCATCAGCAGCACCTTCGGCTCGACGGCCAGCGCCCGGGCGAGGCCGACGCGCTGCTGCATGCCGCCCGACAGCTGGTGCGGGAAGGCATCGGCGAAATCGCGCAGGCCGACGGCGCCGAGCAGGGCAAGGGCACGCTGCCGGCGCTCGGCCTTGTCGTGGCCGCGCAGGGCCAGCGCAAACTCGATATTCCCCGAGACGGTGCGCCAGGGCAGGAGGCGGGCCGACTGGAACACCATGGCGAGGTCGGGGCCAGGCTCGGGCTTCCGGCCCATGACGGTGACGCTGCCCTCTTCGGGCGTGATCAGGCCGTTGATGATGCGGAGCAAAGTGGTCTTGCCGCAGCCGGACGGGCCGACCAGCGACAGGAACTCGCCGGGGCGAAGCTCGAACGACACGTCCTGCAGCGCGCGGACCTGGCCGTCGCCGAACAGCTTGCCGACGTGGCTGAGGGAGATCAGCGGCTCGGTCATGTCGTTGCCCGCCAGCGGCCGATACGGCGCTCGGCATAACGCAGCGTCGCGGTAATGGCTGTGCCGAGGATCATCAGCACGATCACCACGGCGAAATACTTGTCCATCTGGAAGCGGTTGCCGGCCTGGGCGAGGAGGCCGCCGAGGCCGGACTGCGCCATGGTCAGCTCGGCGATCACCGTGCCCACCGTGGCGATGGCGGCGCCGATGCGGAGGCCGGACAGGATCGAGGGCAGGGCATCGGGCAGCATGACATCGCGGAACAAGACGCGCCGGTTGGCACCGAAGGCGCGGCCCATCTCGACCAGTTCGCGATTGGCGTTGGCAATGCCGGCGGCGGTGTTGATGAGGATGGGGAAGAATGCCGCGTTCCACACCAGCACCACCTTGGCCTCGGTGTAGAGGCCGAACCAGACGACGATCAGCGGGATGAAGGCGGCGCCGGGGGTGGAGTTGAGGGCGTTGACGAACGGGTCGAACACCCGGCCGGCAAAGCGGAAGCCGCCGAGGAAGATGCCGAGCCCGATGCCCGTCACGGCCGAGATGATGTAACCCAGCACCAGCACCGTCAGCGACTCGCCGAGCGCCTTCAGCATGGTGCCGTCCGACCAGAGCTTGATCGACTGCGCCAGCACGTCGTCGGGGCGCGGCATGAACAGCTTCCCCGCGGTGGCGTTGAGCAGGTACATGCCAGACAGCAGCATGAGGCCAATCAGGATCTGCGCGCCGAGCACCAGGGTCGTCTCGCGCTGCCGGCGTTTGTGCCCGCGCGCTTCGAGTTGCGCCGCCGAGACCGTGCCCGGTGCGGGTCTGACCGTTTCCTCGCTCATGCAGTATCCCCATTTCCGTCACGGTAGCTGGCTGCAGCCGAGCCAGCAACGCGACGTGAGGGGTTGTGTAGGCGCGGAACGGGCCGATCGCAAAGCCCGCCAAACGCAATGTCCGCAATAGCCGGAAGCCGGGGTGGCCGCTACCGACGCGGCGCAAGCAGCAAGTTCCTACAGCCACTGGTCTTTGCGGCCGCGCAAGGACGGTGGACCCGATCGGCCCTAGGCCTTGAGAATGGAGGAGGCAACCTGATGCAGACGCCTGAAATCGCCACGATGAGTCTCGCCGAGATCATGTCGCGCTGGCCGCCGACCATCCGGGTGTTCCTCGACCGGCGCATGCACTGCGTCGGCTGCCCGATCGCGCCGTTTCACCTGGTCGCCGATGCGGCCGACGAGCATGGACTATCGTATGCTGTCCTGCTGGCGGAACTGGAGGCTAGAGCAGGCCTGGACGCAGGCCGTCTGCCACCATGACGAGCCCGTGCGGATCGCGCACCAGCAGTTTCTGGCGGCCGCCTTCGACGAGGCCTGCGGCTTCCCAGGCGGTGAGGATGCGCGACACGGTGTGCAGCGTCGTGCCGGTCATTTCGGCGATGTCCTGCTTGGAGATCGGGAAATCGATGCGGACGCCACCTGGTTCCTTGCGACCGGATTGGTTGGCGAGGCGCAGGACCGCGTGGGCAACACGTCGTTCCACCTCCTCGGTGGAGAGTTCGCGCACCCGCAACTGCGCCTCGAGCAGGCGGCTGCCCATGGTCTGCATGGCCTGCATGGCGAGGCTGGGATAGCGCTCGAGCAGGCTGGTCCACATGCGCATCGGCCAGCAGAGCGCGCAGCTTTCGCTGACGGCAGTGGCGGTGCCCGGATAGTCGAGCCGCGCCAAAGCCTTGGCGATGCCGAACAGGTCGCCCGGGTTGACCATCCGAATGACCACCTGCTGGCCCTCGCTGGTCACCTGCGTGACCCGCAGGCGGCCGCGGACGAGGACAAAGAAGTGGGTAGCCTGCTCGCCCTGCTCGAAGACCGTGTCGCCCGGGTGATAGCGGCGACCGGTGGCGGCGCCGACGATCTCGTCGAGCTCTGTGCCGTCCAGCGAGGTGAAGAGCTGCAGGTGCTCCACTTCTGCCCGCTCGATCTGGATGTGCATGCACCGCCCCCCTGCGCACAACCTGTCTCGCGCATCGTTCACTCGCATTGCGGCGAGGCCGGTGCCTTGACGAAGGTCAAGCGGCAGGGGCTGGCGTGCAGGGCCTACGGGAGCTGCGCCACAATGGCTTCCATGCGCTCACGCGGCTTCTTGGGCAGCTTGACGCCGAGGATCGCGGCCTTGTCGACCGGCGCGTCGCCGACACCACCAGACCGATCATGCCCATGCCAAAGTGGGGCGCGCACTTGATGCCATAGGCGCCAGGGACGGTGAAGGTCACGACGATCTCCTCGCTCAACTTGCCCTTGAAGGCCTCGGCGCCGGCGGGAAGGATGTCCGGGATGGTCTCGGCATTGTGCCCTTTGTCGATGGAAAGGAACGTGACCGTGTCGCCGACCGCCACGTTGACCAGCGCCGGCTCGAACACCATGGCGCCATCGGCGCCCTTGTTGAGCATCTGGACGTCGAAGTTGGCGGCGAAGGCCGGAGCAACGGCGAGGGTAAACACGGCGGCGGCCGCAAGTTGCAGGATACGCATCTTCATCTCCATGGCCGGACACTCTCTGGTGTCCGCATGCGTCCTGTCGCCTGCCCGGTGGTGATGCACTTTGATGCTGCGCAAACAGGCTTCTTTCGAAGGCGGAGCAAAAGGTCGCAGCGCTCCTTGCGCCCGCACAAAGTGACGGCGGGCCCACCGCCATACTCCACTGGCGGAACGGGCGCCTCCCTGCCTGTCGAACCCTGGAGATCGGTGAAATGGACCATGAACCTCTCGAACTTTCGCGCCGGACGCTGCTTGGCGCAGCCGCCTTCGCCGGGGTGCTCGGCACGCTGATGGCGACTGTACCTGCCGCTGCCGAGGATGCCGGAGTGACCACCGGGCCGGTCCCTGATCTCGCTGACCTGCCCCGCGTGCGGGTGGAACTGGTGAGGCCGCCCTTCGTGCATGCGCATGAGCAGGTGGCGACCGGCGGTCCTAAGGTGGTGCAGTTCACCATGACCATCGAGGAGAAGCTGCTGGTCATCGACGACTACGGCACCACCGTTCCGGCAATGACCTTCAACGGCTCGGTGCCCGGCCCCCTGATGGTCGTGCACCAGAACGACTATGTCGAGCTGACGCTGATCAACCCCGACACCAACGAGCTGCAGCACAACATCGACTTCCACGCCGCGACCGGCGCGCTGGGCGGTGGCGGGCTGACGCTGATCAACCCGGGTGAGCAGGTGAAGCTGCGCTTCAAGGCGACGCGGACCGGCGTCTTTGTCTACCACTGCGCGCCGGGCGGCCCGATGATCCCGTGGCATGTCGTGTCGGGCATGAACGGCGCCATCATGGTGCTGCCCCGCGATGGCCTGAAGGACGGGGCCGGCAAGCCGCTGGCCTACGACCGGGTCTACTATGTCGGCGAGCAGGACTTCTACATCCCGAAGGACGCCGACGGCAACTACAAGGCCTACGAGTCGGCCGGCGAAGGCTATGATGACATGCTGCAGGTGATGCGGACGCTGACCCCCACGCACGAGGTGTTCAACGGCGCGGTGGGAGCGCTGACCGGCGAGAACGCCATGCAGGCCAATGTCGGCGAGACGGTGCTGATCGTCCACTCGCAGGCCAACCGGGACACGCGTCCGCACCTGATCGGCGGCCACGGCGACTTTGTCTGGGCCACCGGCAAGTTCGCCAATGCCCCGCAGGTCGACCTCGAGACCTGGCATATCCCGGGCGGCTGTGCGGGCGCCGCGATCTACACGTTCCTGCAGCCGGGCATCTACGCCTACGTCAACCACAACCTGATCGAGGCGGTCGAACTCGGTGCCACTGCCCACTTTACGGTGGGCGGCGAGTGGAACGACGACCTGATGACCCAGGTGCTGCCACCGACGCCGATCGACGCCTGAGGCAGGCAAACCCTGCGGCGGTCCGGAATCGGGCCGCCGCCCAACATCAAGGCTTCGAGATGGCTACCGCCCTTGCTCCTGATGGCCGCGCCGCCCTGGCGCTGCCCGGCCTGCTGCTGGCCGCGCTCCTCGTCACGATCGGCCTGCAGAGCGGGGCCGTGCGGTTCTGGCCGGCAGCGGAAGCCGGCCTCGCTCCCGAGACGATCATCGTGGCGCCCCGCGCCTACGCCTATCGTGCGCCGGGAGATTTTCTGCGCGACGGCAGGGTGGTGGACGGGCCGCTCGTCGCGGTTGCCGCTCCCGTGCCGCTCGAGATCATGACCTACCAGGTCAGTGCCGCCGAGTATGCGCGCTGCGTCGCCGAGGCGGCGTGCAAGAAGGCCGAGCCACGCCGTCGCGGCTCCGGCGACGTGCCGGCGACCGGCGTCAGCTACGACGACGCCATCGACTATGCCCGCTGGCTGTCGGACAAAACGGGTGAGACGTGGCGGCTGCCCACGGTGGCCGAGTGGGTATTCGCCGCCGGCAGCCGCGCGGTCGACCCCGCCCTGGCGCTCGAGGGCTCGGACAATCCAGCGGAGCGCTGGTTGGCGGCCTATGCGCGTGAAAGCGCGCTGGGCGGGGCTGCGGCCGCGCCCGTTGCGCGCGGCACCTTCGGCATGAACGAATTCGGCGTCGCCGACCTCGCGGGTTCGGTGTGGGAATGGACCTCGACCTGCAGCAGCCGGACGACTCTCGGGCCCGACGCAGAGACAGTCAGCCATGTCGAGGCGTGCGGCGTGAAGGAACTGGAGGGCCGGCACCGCACGCTGATGAGCGATTTCGTGCGTGATGCACAGTCCGGAGGTTGCAGCACCGGCACGCCGCCCGACAACCTGGGCTTCCGGCTGGTGCGCGTTCCGAGCCCCCTCGAAGCGATGCTGCGCTGGCTCGGACTGCGCTGACGGCTACGGGCCGGGGCGATAGGCCAGCGCCGGATCACGGGTCTCGATGCGGCCGGCGCCGATCAAATCGAGACAGTAGGGGATGGCCGGGAACACCGCGTTGAGGCAGACCTCGATCGAGCGGGGCTTGCCCGGCAGGTTGACGATCAGCGTGCGCCCGCGGATGCCGGCGGTCTGTCGTGACAAAATCGCCGTCGGGACCGTCTCGAGGCTGATGCGGCGCATCAGTTCGCCGAAGCCGGGCAGTTCCTTTTCCAGCACCTGCTGCATCGCCTCGGGGGTAAGATCACGTGGTGATGGCCCGGTGCCGCCGGTGGTGAAGACGAGATCGGCGTGCCTTGTGTCACAGAGGTCGCGCAGCGCCCCGGCCACCGGCTCGACCCCGTCGGGGACGATCGTGCGGCTGGCCTCGAACGGGCTGCTGATCGCAGTGCGCAGCCAGGCCTCGATCGCCGGCCCGCTCTTGTCCTCGTACTGGCCCAGGCTGGCGCGGTCCGAGACCGTGAGGATACCGATAGTGACCAAAGCTGGCCTCCGGGGACATGTGGCCAGAAAGGCCGCGCCCAACCGCGCGGAAGCTATGCCGCCCCGGATTGCGCCGCAAGGCATCGCAGCCCTTAGTGTTTGGCCAGTCCCTCGAGCAGGTTGCGCTGCGGCAGTGCGGGTCTGGCGGTCCGGGTCGTATCCTGCAGCGGGTTGGCAGTATGGACTTCGGGCAAGCCAGGTTCGTCGCGGACATGGGCACCCAGCGCGTCTTTCTCGGTCATCTCCCTGGCAACCAGCGCTGCAGTTGCCGACGATAGTCCGCGCGCCAGGCGCCGAAGAAACAAGAACGAAAAAAGCTGCTGTTGGTTGCACCAAAAGCGTTTCCCCTCTCGTTACTGCTGAGCACGACAGCTTGGGGGGCGCATTGGAAAGCAGTGATTTTGCGAGCGGAAGCAGCAAGAAGCGACCGCAGTGGATAACTCGCGCCCTAAGGTTCGTCGGCCGCATTTTGCGGGAAGTCATAGAGCCTGTTGCAGAATTGGGGCCTCGGCGATCGGGATCCCATTGCGGCTGGCCGTCGCTCGGTTGACGGCCTTGGGTCTGCGTGATTCCGTTTGCGTCAGTTTCCATTGAGGGATCGCCATGGCTCATTTCTTCCGCGAACCGGATC
>CAMDAL010000146.1 GCA_945888565.1 Devosia equisanguinis
TCTGCTTCGGCTACATTATCGGCCTCTTCCAGGCCAATGGCTGGGACCCCTACGGCGCCGGCATCTCGGGCGGTGCCCGCTGACAAAACGAGGGGCCGCCCCAAAGGGCGGCCCCATCCATTTCCATCCTAAGGTGACTGGCGACCAGCGCCTCAGGCCACCATCGTCCTGACCGTGTGCGCCTCGATCAGCCCGCGCAGCGTCTCACGCTCGCTCGCATCGAGCTCCGTCAGCGGGGTGCGCACCTTGCCGGCGCCGTGACCAACAAGGTCCGCTCCGGCCTTCACCATCGACACCGCGTAGCCCTTGCGGCGGTCGCGCAGCTCGATCAGCGGCAGGTAGAAGCTCTTCATCAGCCCGTCGACCGTCTTCGCATCTCGCGCCCGCACCGCCTTGTAGAAGCGCAGCGCCAGTTCCGGCACGAAGTTGAACACCGCCGAGGAATACGTTGTGACACCCATCTCGAGATAGGGCTGCGCGAACACCTCGGCCGTCGGCAGGCCGCCGATATGCACCACCCGGTCGCCGAGGCGATAGTGGATGCGCTGCATCAGCTGCAGGTCGCCGATGCCGTCCTTGTAGCCCATGAAGTTCGGGCAGCTCTCGGCCAGCTTCTCGAGCCCCGCCGGCGACAGCTTCGTGTTGTCGCGCGCATAGTAGATGACGCCGATGCCCACCGCCTTGCAGATGGCCTGCATGTGGGCGATCACCCCCGCTTCTTCCGCCACCATCAGGTAGTGCGGCAGCACCAGGATCCCTGCCGCGCCCGCCCGCTCGGCCCGCTTCGCCAGGTCGACAGCGATGCGCGTGCCGTAGCCGACGCCCGCCAGTACCGGCACTTCCGGCGCCGAGTTATCCACGGCCGTACGAATCACCGCATCGTATTCATCGTTGCCGATCGAGAAGAACTCGCCGGTGCCGCCTGCCGCAAACAGTCCTGCGGATTCATAGGAGGAAAGCCACTGCAGTCGTCGCGCGTATCCGGCCCGGTCGAACTCCCCGTCCGCCCCGAAATCCGTCACCGGAAAGGACAGAAGTCCCGACCCGATCTTCGCCTTGAGCTGTTCGTAGTCCATGAACTTCTGCCAGAAAATTAGTATGACAACTCTGCTGATCGCACGGCCCGGTGACCCTTGTCAACGCCCGAGGGGATTCGGTCAGCCTCACTGACCTACGGAAGAAGTATGATTGGTTGTTGACAGCGCCATCAATGCCCTACAAATTGCTTAACGTACCGCAGCGACAGGCAAACTCTGGAGAGGACTGCCTGAACAAGACTGCCGGACCAAGCAGGCCGATACGACCTCGGGGGAGGGCGACGTGATGCACATGGCTTTTGCCGCGACTCTCGCCTCGTCTGCCGGACGCGTTCTGGCGGCGACAGCCGTGGCCGACCTCACGGGCGCAATGGCGCGCCCTGCACAATCTCATCAGGATCGCTGCTGCCGGCACACCGTGCCCGCCAACCGGGAGGCTCGGTCGGTACGATCCGCATAATGGGTTCGCGTTTGTCGGTTTGAGGGATCGGCGCGCGTGGCAACGAAATCTAGAGGAGGACTAATAATGGACGACAAGAACTCAGTCAGCCGCCGTGCGCTTCTGCGTGGCATGGCTGCGACCGGTGCGGGCGTCACGCTCGCCGCCAGCGGCCTGCCGGCCTTCGCGCAGGATGCACCCAAGCCTGATGATGCCCTGCCCGTCGGCGCCGCCGGCAAGCTCACCGTCATCCACCGCACCGAGTACTTCGAGGCGGCCCAGACGGCTTTCCGTGACACCGTTCAGGCCTTCGCCGACAGCAAGGGTGTCGAACTCGACATCTCGACCACGAATCCCGAGTCCTTCGGCGACTTCATGGGCAAGATGACGGCGGCGGTGAAGGCCGGCAATGCGCCCGACTTCGCCTACACCTCCAACGTCTCGATCTCGCAGCTGCACCTGCTCGACCTCGTCGAGGATGTGACCGATGTGGTTGACGAGGCCGTGGCCAAGTACGGCGCCATCATGCCGGGCCTCAATGCCGCCAAGACCGCCCAGTTCGACGGCCGCTGGAAGGCCATTCCGCTGATTGGCACCACCACCGGCTACTATGCCCGTGGCGACAAGCTCGCCGAAAAGGGCATCGACCCGGCTTCGCTGAAGACCATCGTCGATCGTCGCGAAGCAGCGCTCGCCATCTCCGGCCCCGACTTCTACGGCTGGGGCTTCACCCCCAACCAGTCCGGTGACGGTTTCGGCTTCCTGATCGCGACGGTTCAGGCCTTCGGCGGTTCGTTCACTGACGAGACCGGCCTGGTCGTCAAGTTCGACTCGCCCGAGACAGTGGCGGCCTTCGAGTTCCTGCGCGAAACCTACGACCGCAACGGCAAGTACGCCGCCATGCTGCCGCCGGGCGTCGAGAGCTGGAACGATACGGGCAACAACGAAGCCTGGCTCGCAGGTCAGATCGGTTTCACGCAGAACGCGTTCTCGATCTATGCTCAGTCCAAGCGCGACGCCAACCCGGTGTTCACCAACACGCTGCTGCTGCAGGCGCCGACCGCGATCAACGGCGACAGCCGCGATGGCGGCAACGTCGGCGGCTGGATGACCATCTTCAAGGGTTCGCCCAACGCGGCGCTCGCCAAGGAGCTGGCGCTCAACCTGCTCGACCCGGCGAACTTCAACCGGATCGCCGCCCTCGGCAGCGTGCTGTTCACACCGGCCTACCAGAACCTCTGGACGCCCGAACTGCTCGCCGCAGAGCCGAACCTTGCAACGATCAAGCAGGCCGTCGACGTTCAGGACCCGTTCCTTGGCCAGTCGTGGCCGGCGAACCCGAACGCCGGCGTCGATGCTATCCGCGCCCAGGGCGTGCTCGAGCAGTCTGTCGGCAACGTCATCTCCGGTCGTATGTCGCCGGCCGATGCCGTCAAGGACGCCCACCAGAAGATGGTGGATCTGTTCGAAGAAGGCGGGATCATGCAGCCGTAAGGCGATGCAAGACGAGAAGGGAGGGCGGCACAACCGCCCTCCCTGTTTTTCTGAACGCTAAGCGTCATTGGCGACACTCATTGGCAGGATGAGATCGCCCTTGCGCCGAGGTTCCAGGCTACGGCGCGCAATTGAGCCGCCTCGCGCTGCAGCAGTTTCAAGGGGACATTTTATGGTTGATCAGGTTCAGGTAAATCCCGCGGTCGGACGAACGATGCGGCCAATGTCGATGGGACGTCGGGTGAGAGGCATCCTCGGCCGCGACTGGAAGATCGCCTACCTGTTCGTACTGCCTATGGTTGTGCTTATGGCGGGCCTCATTTTCTGGCCGTTCATCAGCGCCATCCTGATGTCCACGACGACGTTCAACTTCCTGACCGGCGCGACCAACGATGTCGGCCTCAGGAACTACGAGCGCCTCTACACCAATTCCGACTACCTGCTGTCGCTGTCCAACACGATCAACTTCACCTTCTGGTCGCTGTCGATCAAGTTCGTCACCGGCATGATCATCGCCATGATCCTGCATTCCAAGTTGCCGTGGCGCAACCTGATGTCGGCGATCATGCTGCTGCCCTGGATCGTGCCCGAGATCGTGACGGCGCTTGCCTGGAAGTCGATCTACGACCCGCTGTTCGGCGGCCTCAACCCGATCCTGCAGGGCGCCGGCCTCATCGACAAGCCACTCGGCTGGCTGTCGGATTCCAATCTCGCGCTGGGCAGCGTCATCGCGGTGAACGTCTGGAAGGGCATCCCCTTCTTCACCCTGCTGCTGCTTGCCGGCCTCAAGGCGATCGACACCGAGCTCTATGAATCGGCGAACGTCGATGGCGCCAACGCCGTGCAGCGCTTCCGCTACGTCACCCTGCCCGGCATGCGCTACGTCATTCTCGTGGTGCTGCTGCTGAGCTTCATCTCCACCTTCAACCAGTTCGGCCTGATCTTCCTGATGACCGGCGGCGGCCCGAGCGGCGCCACCCGTCTCTACTCGATCCTCGCCTACGAGAAGGCCATCGGTTCGCTCCAGTACGGTCCGGGCAGCGCCATCGCGCTGTCGGTGGCCCCGCTGATGGCGTTCCTGATCTACCTGCTCTCGAAGTACATGCGGCACGATGAGCGCGCGGCCGGCGTCGAGAAGAAGAAGCTCGGCATCGGCAAATTCTTCGGCGCCATCTTCAGCTTCTTCCTCGACATCCTGTTCTGGCCGTTCGACATGCTCAACAAGGGCTTCGAGAAGCTCGGGCTCGCCATCCGCCGGCGTGTGACGGGGTCTTCGCAGAAGCCCATGTTCAAGCCGGAGGGACGCGAACGCATGGGGATCGGCATCCGCATTCTGATCCTGTTGCCGATCATGGTGTTCGTGCTGTTCCCGTTCTACTGGGTGCTGATCACCTCGTTCAAGACGACGACCCAGATCAGCCAGCGCCAGTCGATCTTCTGGCCCGATCCGCCGACCCTGAACCAGTATCAGGAACTGATCTTCGGCTCGCCGTTCTTGATCTGGCTGGGCAACTCGTTGCTGGTCGCCGCCCTCGCCACTATCATCTCGGTCGCGATTGCCGCGCTGGCTGCCTATGCCCTGACCCGCCTGAAGTTCCTCGGCGCGGGCCTGCTGACCACGGCGATCCTGATCACGTACCTGCTACCCGGCACCCTGATCTTCATCCCGCTCTACCAGACGCTGAGCGACCTCGGGCTGATCAACAGCTACGGCGCTCTGCTCACCACCTACCCGACCTTCCTCGTCCCCTTCGCCACCTGGGTGCTGATCGGCTACTTCCGCTCGATCCCGGTGGAACTCGAAGAGGCCGCGATGATCGATGGGGCGAGCCGGCTCTACGCCTTCGTGCGCATCACCCTGCCGCTGGCGGCGCCTGCGCTGCTCTCGGTGGCCCTGTTCGCCTTCACCAATGCGTGGAACGAGTTCCTGTTCGCCTTCGTGTTCATCACTTCGGAATCGCTCAGGACGCTGCCAATCGGTCTGCAGTCGATGGTGGTGGGCGACATCCTGCCCTGGGGTGAACTGATGGCGGCTTCGCTGCTCACGGCGATCCCGGTGGCCATCCTCTACATGTACGCCCAGCGCTTCCTGGTGGGCGGACTGACGGTCGGTGCGGTGAAGGGCTGACACCACCATGACCGCCACACCTGTTGTCACCGGCATGCGCGTCGTGCCGGTGGCGGGGCAGGACAGCATGCTGCTCAACCTGAGCGGCGCGCATGCCCCGATCTTCACCCGCAACATCGTCATCCTCACCGACAGCGCCGGGCACACCGGCCTCGGCGAGGTCCCCGGCGGCGAGGCAATCGCAAAAACCCTGGAGGACGCTCGCGACCTCGTGGTGGGCCAGGAAATCGGCGCCTATCGCTCGGTGCTCCGGCGTGTCGGCGAGACTTTTGCCAGCCGCGACGCCGGCGGCCGCGGCGCGCAGACCTTCGACCTGCGCATCACCATCCATGCCGTCGCAGCGCTCGAATGCGCCCTGCTCGACCTGATGGGACAGTTCCTCGGCGTGCCGATGGCCGAACTGCTGGGCGACGGCCAGGTGCGCGATGCCGTTCCGATGCTGGGCTACCTGTTCTATGTCGGTGACGCGGCGAAGACACCGCTTGGCTATCGCTCGGCCAACTCCGGCGACGATTGGGAGCGGGTCCGCGATCTGACTGCGCTCGATGCGGCAGCAATCGTCCGGCAGGGCGAGGCAGCGCAGGCGCGCTACGGCTTCAAGGATTTCAAGCTCAAGGGCGGAGTGTTGCGCGGGCATGAGGAGGGGGAAGCGATCGTCGCGCTGGCGCAGCGCTTCCCCGACGCCCGCATCACGCTCGATCCGAACGGCGCCTGGTCGCTGCGCGAAGCGATTGAGGTGTGCCTAGGGATCAAGCCATACCTCGCCTATGCCGAGGACCCGTGTGGCGCCGAACAGGGCTTCTCCGGCCGCGAGGTGCTGGCCGAGTTCCGGCGCGCCACCGGCATCCGCACCGCCACCAACATGATCGCCACCGACTGGCGCCAGCTGGGCCACGCCGTAGTGCTCGGAAGCGTCGATATTCCGCTCGCCGACCCGCATTTCTGGACGCCGCGCGGCTCGATCGACGTGGCGAAGATGTGCGCCCGCTGGGGGCTGACCTGGGGCAGCCACTCCAACAACCACTTCGACATTTCGCTCGCCATGTTCACCCAGGTCGGCGCGGCTGCGCCCGGCACGATCACCGCCCTCGACACGCACTGGATCTGGCAGGACGGCGCCGGACTGACCGTCGAGCCGCCGCTCATCCGCAATGGTGAAGTAAAGGTGCCGGAGCGGCCGGGCCTCGGCGTCGAGCTCGACGAGGCAGCGCTCGACCGCGCCAACACCCTCTATCGCTCGCTGCCGGCCGGCGCCCGCAACGACGCGATCGCGATGCAGCATGTGATCCCGGGCTGGACCTTCGATCCGAAGCGGCCGGCGCTGGTGCGGTAGCAGCATTGCCGCCTGAAGGCAGCAGCGGGGAGAAGCGCACCGCGCTCCTCCCCGCGATGCTTACTCGAACCAGGTCGTGTTCGGGTACTGGTAGAGCTTCGCCACGTCTTCGTTCAGCTCAAGCCCGATGCCGGGACGGTCGGTGAGCTTGATCAGACCGTTCTCGATGATGTTGCCGCCATCGGTGACCGTGTTCCAGTACTCCATCCGGTTGAACCAGTGGAACTCGAGGATCAGGAAGTTCGGCACCGTCGCGCAGACCTGCGCCGAGGCCATCGTGCCGATCGGCGACGACACGTTGTGCGGCGCGAACGGGATCGAGTAGAGGTCGGCCATCTCGGCGATCTTGCGGCACTCCGACAGGCCACCGCACTTCGGGATGTCCGGCATGATGATGTCGAGCGCCTGCTGCTCGAACACCTTGCGGAAGCCGTGGCGCAGGTAGAGGTTCTCGCCGCCGCAGATCGGCACGCTGGTCGAGCGGGTGATCTCGGCCATAGCATCGATGTTCTCTGGCGGAATCGGCTCTTCGAGCCACATCAGCTGCAGATGTTCGAGGTCCTTGGCGAGCCGGATGGCCGAATGCTTGTCGAGCCGCGTATGCAGGTCGCAGGCGACATCCACCGACTTGCCTGCGGCCTTCACCACCATTTCGGCCAGTTCCACCATGCGGTCATGCTCCCACTTGTTGGGAGTCATGTTGAACTTGTCCTTGTCGTACCAGCCGGTCTCGGTGCCGGTATGGCCGTAGGCGCGGATGTCGAGGTCGACCTTGAGCGCCGTGAACCCCGCCTCCAGCACCTCGTCGACCACGGCCTGCACCTCGGCCATGTTCATGCCGGGCGACACCTCGCAGTCGCAGTAGACGCGAATGTCGTCGCGGAATTTGCCGCCCATCAGTTCGTAGATCGGCACCTTGAGGGCCTTGCCCTTGAGGTCCCACAGCGCGATCTCGATGCCGGTCAGCGCGGTGATCAGCGCGCCGGCGAAGCCACCCTCGAACACCA
This sequence comes from Devosia equisanguinis, assembly GCA_945888565.1. Classification (GTDB taxonomy): domain Bacteria; phylum Pseudomonadota; class Alphaproteobacteria; order Rhizobiales; family Devosiaceae; genus Devosia_A; species Devosia_A equisanguinis_A. Next base: position 7,439 of record CAMDAL010000146.1, read on the forward strand.
GCGAGCGGCGGGTCTCCTCGAAGATCGCATCGATGGCGAACGGGTCGCGGCCAACGAGGCGCTCCTCCAGTTCCTTGATGATGGCGATTGCCTGGTAGCCGCCATGCACGCACTCGCCGATGCCGGTGATGCCGGCGTCGGTGGTGATCTTCACCCACAGGTGCATGCAGTGGCCGGTCGAGGCCGCCGTCTTCACAGACGTGATCTTCATTCGGGTCTATCCTCCAATTGGCGCTCTCCAGGCGCACGGATTAACGTTGTAACGGCAACGCTGATGTACGTCGAGCATCCAAGGTGGGTTTGCGCACGCTTGCCGGTTGGCACAGGGACGTTGACAATGGTCGCTTGCGCGCGCAACGAAAGCGACCATGGTCACCCTCAAGGAAATCGCGAACGTCGTTGGCGTGTCCACGGCGACGGTGAGCCGTGTGCTCAACTTCGACGCGACTCTGTCGATCACCGCCAGGAAGCGCCAGGCGATCATCGAGACCGCCGAAGCGCTCAACTACGCCACGCCGCGCAACCGCAACCGCGCCAATGCCCAGGGGCTGAGCAAGGTCGCGCTGGTGCACTTCCTCCGCCCCGAGCAGGAACTGATCGATCCCTACTATGTCGGCCTTCGGCTTGGCATCGAGAGCCGCTGCCAGGCCCTGAAGATCGAAACGGTGAAGGTCTACCACACCGATTCAAAGCCGGATGCCGCGCTGCTGCAGGGCGCCTCCGGCGTCATCGCCATCGGCCACCAGGAGGCCGACGAGATCGCCTGGCTGGCGCGCCATGCGCGGCACCTCGTGTTCGCCGATTTTGTTCCGGCCAGCGACGAGTATGACAGTGTGTCGAGCAACCTCGTCACCGCCATGCACAAGCTGCTGAACGCCCTGAAGGACCGGGGCTATCGCCGCATCGGCTTCGCCGGCTGGATGGAGGAGCGCTCCGAGGATCCGTATTACGAACTCCGCTGCCGCAGCTACATCGAGTGGATGCGGGAGAACATGCAGTTCGATCCCGGCATCTGCGTCACCGAACGGTCGGTGAACCGGCACACCGAGCAGGTCGGCTACCGGCTCGGCGCCCGCCTGATGGCGGCTGGCGAGTTGCCCGATGCCATCGTCACCGGCAACGACAACATCGCCATCGGCCTTTATCGCGCCATCGAGGAAAAGGGCTTCTCGATCCCCGGCGATGTCGCGGTGGCGAGCTTCAACGATATCTCGGTCGCCCAGTTCATGAACCCGCCTCTGACCACCATCCGCCTCCCGTCCGAGGAAATCGGCGAGGCGGCGGTCGAACTGCTGCTCGAACGCGTGGCCGGCCGCGAACTGGCGAAGCGGATCAACCTCGCATCCCAGATCGTCTGGCGTCAGTCCACCCGCGAGGTAGCGCAAGCTGCTGGTCAGCCTGCGTAATACCGCAACGCGACCTGCTGCGGTAAAAATTTACTCAACCCTTGCCTTGCCCGCAGGCACGCTCTAGCAATGGGCAACGGGACCGCAGCAAACTGCGGCCCACCGAGGGAGCTTGCACATGCGTTCGATCGTCAGCTTCAACGCCGGCTGGGTGTTCGAGGATGGTATTGCCGTCACCTTGCCGCACACGGCGCTGGAGCTGCCCTTCTCCTATTTCGACGAGCGCGACTACCAGCGCGAGTTCACCTACACCAAATCCTTCACCGCCGATCCGGCCTGGGGCGACGACGAGGTTGCCATCGTCTTCGAAGGCGCCATGGCCAATGCCCGCGTCAGCTTCAATGGCGTTGAGATCGCGGCGCACAAGGATGGCTACACACCCTTCGAGGCGCGGCTGACCGGCAGGCTCCGGGCCGGCGAGAACCTGCTGACCGTCGTGATCGACGGCAGCGAGAACCCCGAGATCCCCCCCTTT
>CAMDAL010000147.1 GCA_945888565.1 Devosia equisanguinis
CGGGAGTGATCCCGCCCTTTTCATTTTCGACGTGGCTCCTAAGTCGCGCCACCCTCATCCAGCAGGCGGTAGACGAACACCCCTTCACCCGAATGTATCAGACGATAGCGCCTGTCAAACTCGACCGCGTCGGCATCATCGAGTTGGCGGGGCGCACCGGCGCGGTCGTTCGTAATGTAACGCGGCAGGAGCGAGAATGCGGCGTGAGCACCGTCCTCCGGCATCAGCCCAGCCCTTACCAGAGGCGCCACTATTACCGCCTTGGTCAGGTTCGAGGGAAAGGCAGCGACTGGAAGAATCGGGTCCTTGTCCAGATAGACGAGAATGAGGTGCGTCCAACCAGTGGCCCAAATTCGATCCTCCGGTCGCAGCTCGGGCCGGATTACAGCTGCTGCAGCCTCGATTGGCCGTGGCACCTCCCCCCGCACCTGCTGCCAGGCAAGAAACAGGCCTTGCGGGGCGAACCACAGAACCGAGCCGACAATGCCAAGCATCGCAAACCGCACCGACCAGCGGCGCCAGCTCCAGTCGAACCCCGCCAGGCCGATCGCCGCCAGCACAAGTAGCGGCCCCAGAATCTGGAGCATGTAGTGATTATAGAACGTACCGCTCATGATGATCGAGGTTTCGATCGCCACCACATAGAAGCCCACGAGCCAGGCGTCGCGCGACAGTTCCGGTCGCTGCAGCAGGGTTCTGCGCAACTGCCAAATGCCGATGCCTGCCACAACCAGCAGCGCACCCGCAGCACCCGGCAGGATGCGCACAAAACTGTGCGGGAGCATGATCATCCGGCCTACGAACCCACCACCACTGGCGCTGGCCTGCGAGAAGGCAACCTCAACCGCTCCCACCCATAGCAGGTGCAATTCGTCGCCAAGCGCGTATGGCAGGATCAGCAAGGCCAGAGGAAGCAGTCCGCCCAATCCGAGGGCCACGACACCCGTCCGCCTCAGCCTCAGCTTTGCTGGCCAGAACAAGCCCGCCAGATGGAGCAAGGCAAGACCCAGTGCCAGATAGCTCAGGTTGCTGCGACACAGCACGCCAGCGCTCACCAGAACCCCCGCAGTGAACGAGGCTCGATTGCTGCCGGGCCAACGCAGCAGGACAAGCAGCGAGAGCATCACAAACAAATTGGCGATGGTCTCGGACTTGGTGGAGTTGCCGATGTCGCTTGCCTGCGCGACGATGAACAGGGCAGCGAGCGTTGTCGCCAGCCCGAGCGATACGTAGCGGCGGCAAACGTCGAGCAGAGCAATTGCAGCAGCGAAAATCATCGCGCTGCCGAACACCCTCACGACGGTATTGCTTTGTCCGAACAGCCCCATCACACCGCTGAGGATATAGAAAAACCCGGCTGGCTTGTTGTCGAGCGCCAGCTCGTACGGCAAGGCCCCTCGCAAGACGCTCTGCGCCACGATGGTAAATGTTGCCTCGTTGATATCGCCGGTCTCAGGGCCAAGTGCGTAGTACCGCGTGACCAGCGTCAGGATGGCGAGCAGGGCGATCGCGACAATCGGGACGAGCCTGACTTTCACTTTCATCGACCAATCAGGAACCGGCCGATGCGGTCGAGTCCCACCTCCACTGCTGCACTGGTGCCGGCATAGGACAGCCGGATGAAGCGGTTGCCGTCGACGCGGTCGAAGTCGATCCCCGGTGTCGTGGCCACGCCGGCCTCGCGCACCATGGCCTGGCAGAAGCCGAGCGAGTCGTTGGTGTAGCGGCTCATGTCGAGATAGGCGTAGAATGCGCCATCGGGCTCATGGCCGTCGCCCAGCCCGTGGTGCACCAGCCACTCGCCGACGAGATGGCGGTTGCGGGCGTACTGCGCCTTCTGCGCCTCGGCGTAGTCACGCTCGCCGAGCGCCACGCGGGCCGCGACCTGGCTGAGGGTCGGGGCCGAGATAAAGAGGTTCTGCTGCAGCATCTGGGTGCGGCGCAGCACCGGTTCCGGCAGCACCATCCAGCCGATCCGCCAGCCCGTCATGCAGTAGTATTTGCTGAAGCTGTTGATGATGATGGCATCGTCGCCGAACTCCAGCGCCGAGACCGACGGGCCGCGATAGTCGAGCCCGTGGTAGATTTCGTCAGAGATCAGCTGAACACGGAGCCGGCGGCAGGTGTCGACGATGCCGGCCAGCGCCTCGCGTGTCACGGTCGCGCCGGTCGGGTTGGCCGGAGAGGCGAAGAGCAGTCCGTCGAACGGCTCTGCCTGATAGGCGCGCTCGATATCCTCGCCGGAGAGCCGCCACCCTGAAGCGGCGGTCAGCGGAATTTCGACGGCGATCATGCCCAGACCGTCGAGCGTGTTCAGGTAGGCAGGATAGCCCGGCCGGGTCACGGCGATCCGCGCGCCAGGGGCGAAGCCGCCAAGGAAGGCGAGGATGAAGCCGGCGGACGAGCCCATGGTGGCAACAATCGCATCCGGATCGACCTCCACGCCATGCTGCGCGCGGTAGTAGTGCGCCAGTTCCCGGCGCAACTCGACCTGCCCGGCGAAATGCGTGTAGCGCTGCGGCTGATCGAGGGCGGCTGCCACCGCGGCCCGGACTGCGGGCGCGGGCGGTGCTCCGGGCTCGCCGACTTCGAGGTGCATGACGCCGCGGCCCGCAGCTTCCTCGCGGTTGGCCAGGGCGTTGATCTCCATGGCGTAGAAGGGCCGCAGTCCGGTGAGTTTTTCTGGCGCGTCGGTCATGCCCGTCTGGCTAGACCATCGGCAGGCGCCTCTCAACCAGATTTGAACGCTGTTGCCGCCCGGCGCACCGCGAGGCCTCGCAATTTGCGGTCAACGCCTGTACGCACAGAGCGAAACGCTCCCTCGGGTTGTCCATGTCGCGCACCACCGTCCTGCTTGTCCTCATCCTTGGCCTCGTTGCCGGCGGCGTCGGCGTCGCCACGTTCCGCCCAGCCGTGAGCGAAGCGCAGGTGCGCGAGATTGCGGCAGCCGTAGTGGCGGACACGCCGCAGACGGAGGTGCTGGACCGGCCGGCAATCGAAACGATCGTCGCTGACTTCATCGCCAGCCAGCCCAAGCAGAACACGCCGGCCGATGTGGCGGTCGCAGAGCTCGACCCGGGCAAGCTGAACCCGATGATCGAGAGCTTCCTGATGGACAATCCCTCCATCCTGCAGCGCGTCTCCGAACGGCTGCAGCAGGAGGTCGTGGCCACGCGCAAGGCGGAAACGCGCACGCAGCTGGCGGCGCTGTCGAGCGAAATCTACGAAGCGCCCGGCCAGATCGTGCTCGGCAACCCCGACGGCGACGTCACGCTGGTCGAGATGTTCGACTACAACTGCGGCTACTGCCGCCAGGCCCTGCCCAACCTCGCGACGCTGATCGACGAGGACCCGAACCTGCGGGTGATCCTCAAGGAATTCCCGATCCTGTCTCAGGGGTCGGCGGAAGCGGCGCGCGTCGCCGTGCTGGTCAGTGAAACCGATGTCGACTACTGGACCTTCCACGAGGCGCTGTTCACCTCGCCGGGGCAGGTCGACAAGGCCGTGGCGCTCAAGGCGGCATCCGACCTTGGGCTCAACCCGATCACCCTCGAGATGGGGATGAATACGCCTGCGGTCAGCGCTGTCATCGAGGCGAGCTACAAGATCGCCGAGACGCTGAACATCACCGGCACGCCGACCTACATCATCGGCGACGAGATCATCCCCGGTGCGGTCGACATCGACCAGCTCCGCAGCCGCATCGCCAACATGCGCGCCTGCGGTTCAACCGACTGCCCGGCAATTCCGGGCTGAGGAAAGCGGGCCCAGCCCCACTTCTGCCCTTTTTCGTGCATTATTCCGCGGCGCGCTTGCTTCCCGCCGGGAGGCAGGTGCACAAGGCGGGACCATGGCCAAACGCATCCTCGTCCTCAACGGACCCAACCTCAACATGCTCGGCATCCGCGAGCCGGGCACTTATGGCTCGCGGACGCTTGCGGACATCGAGACGATGGCGGTCGATGAGGGAGCGAAGCTCGGGCTCGAGGTGACCTGCCGGCAGTCCAACATCGAGGGCGAGCTCGTCACCTGGATCCAGCAGGCGCTGGGCCAGTTCGACGCCGTCATCATCAATCCCGGCGCCTACTCGCACACATCGATCGCCATCCACGACGCCTTCCGCGCCGTGAACCTGCCGGTCGTCGAAGTCCACCTCTCCAACATCTACACCCGCGAGCCGTTCCGCCATCACTCCTATGTCTCGCCAGTGGCGCTCGGGGTGATTTGCGGGTTGGGCGCGACCGGCTATAAGCTTGCTCTCCACGCACTGGCCGAAAAACTATAAGAGGCTCCCCGCATGACCAAGGCGTCTTCCAATTCCGATCAGGACCTGATCGAGGCCATCGCCAAGCTGCTGAACGAACAGAACCTCGCCGAGATCGAAATCGAGCGTGAGGACCTGCGCGTCCGCGTCACCCGCAGCTACGCCACCCAGGCGGTGCAGCAGGTCTCGGTTCCGGCCTATGCCCCGGCGCCCGCCGCTCCGATGGCGCCCAGCGTCCCCACCGGCTCGATCCCGGCGGCAGCGCCGGCAGCCGAGGACCTCGCGTCCAATCCGGGTACGTTGACCTCGCCGATGGTGGGCACCGCCTATCTGTCGCCCGAGCCCGGCAAGCCGCAGTTTGCGCCGGTCGGCACCCGCGTGTCGGAAGGCCAGACCGTACTCATCGTCGAGGCAATGAAGACGATGAACCAGATCCCCGCCCACCGTTCGGGCACCGTGACGCGCGTGCTGGTCGAGGACAATTCTCCGGTCGAGTACGGCCAGCCGCTCGTCGTCATCGAGTAAGGCGAGACCCATGTTCCAAAAGGTCCTCATCGCCAACCGCGGCGAGATCGCGCTCCGCATCCTCAGGGCCTGCAAGGAGCTCGGTATCCAGACGGTCGCCGTCCACTCGACCGCCGACTCCAACGCCATGCATGTGCGCCTCGCCGACGAGAGCGTGTGCATCGGCCCGCCGCCCGCCAAGGACAGCTATCTCAACATCCCATCGATTCTCGCAGCCTGCGAGATCACCGGCGCCGACGCGGTGCACCCGGGATATGGTTTCCTCTCGGAGAACGCGCGCTTCGCCCGCATCCTCACCGAGCACAAGATCACCTTTATCGGGCCGTCCGAGCACCACATCCAGATCATGGGTGACAAGATAACCGCCAAGCAGACGGCGGTGGAACTTGGCATCCCGGTGGTTCCCGGCTCTGCCGGTGCCGTGGAAACCGAGGCCGAGGCCAAGTCGACGGCGAAGGAAATCGGCTACCCTTTGCTGATCAAGGCCACCGCTGGTGGCGGTGGTCGCGGCATGAAAGTGGCGATGACCGAGGCGGACGTGCTCGTCGCCTGGTCGGCTGCCCGTGCCGAGGCGAAGGCCGCCTTCGGCAACGAGTCGGTCTACATGGAGAAGTACCTCGGCAAGCCGCGGCACATCGAAGTGCAGGTGATGGGCGACGGCAAGGGCAAAGCGGTGCACCTCGGCACCCGCGACTGCTCGCTGCAGCGCCGCCACCAGAAGGTCTGGGAAGAGGCTTCGGCCCCGACGGTCCCGGCCGAGCAGCGCGAAGCGATCGGCGAGATCTGCGCCGCGGCCATGCGGAAGCTGAAATACTCGGGCGCCGGCACCATCGAGTTCCTCTACGAGAACGGCGAGTTCTACTTCATCGAGATGAACACCCGCCTGCAGGTGGAGCACCCGGTCACCGAACGCATCACCGGTGTCGATCTCGTCTACGAGCAGATTCGTGTCGCTTCGGGCGAGCCGCTCAGCCTCGAGCAGAAGGACATCCAGTTCACCGGCCACGCCATCGAAGTGCGTATCAACGCCGAGGATCCGCAGACCTTCACACCGTCGCCGGGCAAGATCAGCTTCTACCACCCAGCGGGCGGCGTGGGCGTACGCGTCGATTCGGCGGTTTACGCCGGCTACACCATCCCGCCCTATTATGACAGCCTGATCGGCAAGCTGATCGTCTACGGCCGCACCCGCGAGGAGTGCCTGCAGCGGCTACGCCGGGCGGTCGACGAGTTCGTGGTGGATGGCATCAAGACGACGCTGCCGCTGTTCCAGCGCCTGATCCGCGAGCCGGATATCATCGCCGGGAACTACGACATCCACTGGCTGGAAAAATACCTTGGCATGAAGCACTGAGGCTTCAGGGGGCGCCGGTGGCGCCCCTCGCTTTTTCCAGCCAGTCCGATAGCGCAGCGGCATATCCCTCGCGGTCAGCCTCAAAGCTCATCGGGTGGCGATCGGCGTAGGTTTTCCAGTGCGAGATATCCGGGCGCTTCGCCAGCAGCCGCTCGCTGATCGCAAACGGGACCAGCGGGTCGCGGGTGCCGTGCGCAACGAACACCGGGCCGGGAAACTCCGCCACTGCGTCGAGGCTCACGGCCCCCCGGAGATCGGTGCGCACGAAGCGCCACAGTTCGAGAGCGGCCGACGAGACATAGTCGGACAGCGGCACCCAGTAGCGGCGACCGCCGGCATGAATGACCGCGGGGAAGTCGAGCGCCGGGGCATCCAGCGCCAGCCCGGCCACCCGCTCGACGTTGTTGCCGCGCAGCAGGTACTGGCCGGTGATTCCGGCACCCATCGATTCGGCGGCGATGACCACCCGCCCGGCCCCGCGGCTCACCGCATAGTCGACCGCCGCTTGCAGGTCCGGCCACTCCGATAACCCGAAGCTGTAGAGCCCATCAGCCGAACGGGGGGCGTCGCGGTCGTTGCGGTAGGTGATCATCAGTACCGGCAGGCCGGCTTCGTGCAGGGTCTTGACCATGCGGTAGCCGTTCTCGCGAATGCCGCCGATGCCATGCACCCAGATGCCCCACAGTCTCTCTCCCAGAGCACCCGGAATCACCCACGCCGCGGCGTCGCCGAGTTCCGTCGGGTAGGTGACCGGCTCGAAGTCCCAGCCGAACGCGGCCTGCGGGTCGCCGCGATAGCCGATGGTCAGCGGATCCTGCGGCAGGCCGGGCCCATCGGGCGACCATGGCACCACGCCTGCGGTCAGCATCGCCCACAGCACGGCGACCGCGAGCAGCGGCGCCAGCACCAGGTAGCCGACGACCAGCCATGCACCCCGCCAGATGAACCGCATCGTTATCCCCTGCCCGCGCCAGCCATAGCAGCCTCCACCGACAAGCGCATTGTCCGTTAAGCGGGGTGGCCCCATATTCAGGACATGTCGCGAAAATCAGATCCCTTCGCTATCGATCTCACACCGGAACTGATCATCCGCGCCTATCAGGCCGGCATTTTTCCGATGGCCGAGGACGCCGGATCAGCAGACCTGTTCTGGGTGAGCCCGCAGCAGCGCGGCATCATTCCGCTCGATGATTTCCACATCAGCCGCACACTGCGGAAAACGCTGCGCACCCACCCCTACCAGGTGAAGGTGGATACCGATTTCGACGCGGTGATCGAGGGCTGTGCGACTGCCGGGGTGGATCGCGACACCACATGGATCAACAAGGAGATCCGCCGGCTGTACGGGGCGCTGTTTCAGCGCGGGCTCGTGCATACGGTGGAAGTGTGGGATGGCCCTGCCCTCGTCGGCGGCCTCTACGGCGTGTCTTTGGGTGCCGCCTTCTTTGGCGAATCGATGTTCCACCGCAAGACCGACTGCTCGAAGATCGCCATGGCCAACCTGCTGTTGCGCCTCAAGGCAGGCGGCTATCGCCTCCTCGACACGCAGTTCGTCACCGACCACCTCAAGACCTTCGGCGGCATCGAAATTCCGCGCGAGGACTACGAGGTCCGCCTGGCTGAGGCGTTGCGCTACCAGGCGGACTATCGCGCCATCGACCGGACTGGCTGACGGCTAGCGCAGCTTGATGGCGACCGTCGTTTCCCATTTTTCGGGATCGGGCTCATCGTCCGGCCCGTTGGGATACTCCTCGAGCCGGCACGCGAAATGATCGCCGTCCGGCATCTCCGTCGCGTCCCACTGGATATGGCGCTCCTTGGCCCAACCGATAAGGATCGCATTGACGTCCATCAGGTTGTCGTAGGGACCCCAATAGGTCGTCTGGGCATACCTGCCGGCGGGTAGCGTCCCGCTGACCAGCGGCCCGCTGGGGACCGTCCCCGCAGCGACCGGCACGCCGAACTCGATGACCAGCTCCGGCATCTTGACGATGTCGTACTTGAAGAACACTGGCCCAACCGCCTGAATTCCCCCGGCATTCAGCGCGTCGAAGAGCTCACCCATGATTGCGCCGACGACGTCATCGAACGGGATGTTCACCGCCCGACGGATTGCCAGGTAGTTCTGCTCGGGTCGATCGACCAGCTTGGGCAGTGTCAGCATGTCGTTCTTGCTCCTCGGCATGGCGCTTACGCGCGGCAACGATATCCTCGGCTACGCCATCGCGTCGCGGCGGCCCCTTTGGCGACCAGTCGTCGCCGGTGAATAACGCCAGGTAGTTGGAGAGGATTTCGAAACCGCTCTGCCAACCCCAGCCATGCCCATCGCGTTCGTCTGCGCTGATGAACGGCGTCTGCCGGAACAGCATGCGCGTCCGGCCGCCCGGCGCCTCGACGAACTCCATCGCCACTATGCTCTCGAAGCCATCGTAGGCGTTGATGTAGGTGAAGCTCAGTCGACGCGGCTCCTCCAGCTCAAGGTATTGCCCCGAGATGACGTGCCGGTGCCCCGGGCCGCTGCTCATGCACCGCAGCCATTTCCCACCGACGCGGAAGTCGTTGTCGCATTCGATCAGCGCGAACCCCTCGGGTCCGTGCCAGCGCAGCATGTGCTCGGGGTCGCGCCACAGCCGCCAGACCAGTTCGCGCGGTGCATCGAAGGTGCGGTCGATCTCGAGGACGAGCGCCCGCTGCTCGGCAGTTGCCTCATTGCTTGGCATCGGGATCGCCCTTCTGCAGTTCGGCGAGATAGGCGTCCATCCGGTCGAACTCGGACTGCCAGTGCCGCCGGTAGTGCTCGACCCAACCCGCCACCTCGGCCAGTGGTACCGCATTGAGTTGCACCGGCCGCCACTGGGCGTTGCGCGTCCGCGCCACCAGCCCGGCCTGCTCCAGCACCTTCAGGTGCCGCGAGATGGCCGGCATCGAGATATCGAACGGCTCGGTCAGTTCGCTCACTGATGCCTCTCCGTGCGCCAGCCGCTGCAGGATAGCCCGGCGCGTAGGATCGGCCAGGGCGGAGAATGTTAGAGAAAGCTGGTCGGCCTGCATTTGACGCCTGTGTTAAATAACACAACCGTTAAATACTCTACGCCGTTCACCGTCAAGCGGCAATCGGCAGCGGTCTAGCTTGGTGGCGGGTCTTAGCCGCGGTCGTCGGCCTGCCCTTCG
>CAMDAL010000148.1 GCA_945888565.1 Devosia equisanguinis
AAGCAGCCGAGTCCGACGCGTTCTTCATCCTCGCCGTGAGCTGGCAGCCGGCCTTCTGCGAATCCGCACCCGGCAAGCCCGAATGCCGCAGCCAGTCGCGCGACCGGTTCGATGCCAGCCACTTCACCCTCCATGGCCTGTGGCCGGAGGACCAGTATTGCGACGTCTCTGCCCGCGACGAGGCCACCGACCGCGACGGCCGCTGGTCCGCCCTGCCCGCCCCAGACCTGTCGTCCGCCCTCCGCCGCGACCTCGAAACCGCAATGCCCGGCACGCTCTCGCAGCTGGACCGGCATGAATGGATCAAGCACGGCACCTGTTTTCCCGGCGATGCCGAAGCCTATTTCGCTGCCTCCCTCGCGCTGCTCGACCAGTTGAACGCCTCCCCGGTCCGCGACCTCTTCGCCGGCAACATCGGCAAGCGCCTCACCCAGCGGCAGATCCGCGCCGCCTTCGACAAGGGCTTCGGCACCGGCACCGGCGACAGCGTCCGCATCTCCTGCGATGATGACGGCGACCGCACCCTCGTCACCGAACTCACCCTCGGCCTCTGGGGCACCATCGACACCGCCCCGGACCTCGCCCCCCTCCTCGATGCGGCCAACCCCACCCGCGGCGGCTGCGAAAGCGGCATCGTCGACCCGGTCGGCCTGCAATAGCCCCCGCAGCACTTCCTTAACCCAACCGCTTCACCCGCCTGCAACGCAACGCCGCGTATGACATTTCGCCGTCATTCCGGAGCGCGCCAGATGTCCGCCGATTATGCCCTCGCCATTTCGGGCCTGAAGAAGAGCTTCGACCGCCCCGTCGTCATCGACCTCGAGCTCAAGGTGAGGGCCGGCGAGTTCTACGCCCTGCTCGGCCCCAACGGTGCCGGCAAGACCACCATCCTCCGCATGGTCGCGGGGCTGCTGAAGCCCGACGCCGGCGCCATCTCGGTCTACGGCATCGACGCCCAGCGCGACCCCATCGGCGCCAAATCCATCATCGCCTGGGTCTCCGACGAGCCCATGGTCTACGACCGCCTGACCCCGCTCGAGTACCTCGAATTCGTCGCCGGCCTCTGGCGCGTCGATGCCCGCCAGGCCGAAAAACACTCCAACGAACTGATCGACTGGCTCGGTCTCCGTCCCCACGCCAACGAGCGCTGCGGCGGCTTTTCCAAGGGCATGCTGCAGAAGGTCGCCCTCGCCGGCGCCCTCGTGCACGACCCGCGCCTCCTCATCCTCGACGAGCCGCTCACCGGCCTTGATGCCGGCTCCGCCCGGCAGGTGAAGGATGTGCTCAAGCAGAAGGTGGCCGAAGGCGTCACCGTCATCATGACCACCCACATCCTCGAGGTCGCCGAGCGCATGGCGGAGCGGATCGGTGTCATCAACCACGGCCGCCTCGCCGCCGAGGGCACCCTCGCCGAACTCCGGGCCCGGATCGGCCGCGAAACCACGCTCGAGGAAATCTTCCTGGACCTCGTCGCCCAGAAGGAAGCCGACATCGCGACGGAAGCGGCCGCATGAGCTTCGCGCCCGCCACTCTCCCCTGGTTCGCCGCCCACGAGTTCCGCATCGCCTGGCGCGACTGGCTGGCCGTGACCACCGGCGGCAAGAGCGTCCGCTCGATCGTCCTCTTCGTCGTCCTCGCCCTGTTTTACGCTGGCCTCCATCTCCTCGCCAACGCGCTGATGACCCCATGGATCAACTCTGGCATCGGCCCGGACAAGCAGACCCTGGTCCTCATCACCGGCACCGGCTTCCTGTTCTGGACTGTGATGCTCTCTCAGGCGCTCGAGTCCGTCACCCGCGCCTACTACGCGCGCTCCGATCTCGACCTGATCCTCTCGTCTCCCGCCCCCGCCGAGCGCGTGTTCGCGGTCCGCACCGGCGCCACCGCCTTCGGCACCATCATCCTCGCCTGCCTGCTCGCGAGCCCGTTGATCAACGTACTGGTCGCCCATGAGGGCCTGCATTGGCTGAGCGCCTATGGTGTGCTCGCCGGCTTTGGCGCCATCGCCGCCGCCATCTCGGTACTGGTCACGGTCGGCCTCTTTCGCACCATCGGCCCGGCCCGCACCCGCCTCGTCGCGCAGATCATCGCCGGCATCGTCGGCGCCGGCTTCATCATCGGCATACAGGCCATCGCGATCCTGTCGTTCGGCAACATGAACCGCTTCCAGGTTCTGCAGGACCCCGAGTTTGTCGCCAATATGCCCGACCTCGGCAACATCCTCTGGCTGCCCGCCCGCGGCGCCATGGGCGACATCTTCGACATGGCGCTGGTCGTCATCTTCGGCCTCGCGGCCCTGGCCACTGTCATCCGCCTTACCTCGCGCAGCTTCGCCACCTACGCCATCGCCGCCGCCGGGGTCTCCGCCGCCCGCGTCCAGCAGTCGGCCTCGACGCGGCCATTCCGCAAGACCAGCCAGCGCCACGCCCTGCGCGTCAAGGAATGGAAACTGCTCCGCCGCGACCCCTGGCTGCTCAGCCAGTCGCTGATGCAGATTCTCTACCTGTTTCCACCAGCCCTGTTCCTGTGGGTCAGCTACGGCCAGTCGGCCGGCACCTATGTCGTCGTCATCCCGGTCATCGTGATGGCCGCCGGCCAGCTCGCAGGCGGCCTCAGCTGGCTCGCCATCTCCGGCGAGGATGCGCACGATCTCGTCGTCACCGCCCCCATCCACCCGCGCGCCGTGCTGATCGCCAAGATCGAGGCTGTGCTCGTCTCGATCAGCGTCATCTTCGCCCCGGTCCTCGCCATGGTGTGGATCGCATCGTGGGATCTCGTCTGGGTCACCGCCATCTTTGTGGCGATCTCAGCCAGCTCGGCCACCGCCATCCAGCTCTGGTTCCGCGTGCCGATGCGCCGCGCCATGTTCCGCCGCCGCCAGGTCGCGAGCCGCGCCGCCACCATCTCGGAGGCCCTGAGTTCGATCATGTGGGCCGGCTGCGCCGTCCTCGCTGTCGGCGAAGAGTGGCTTGCCCTGCTTCCCGGCTTTCTGGCCGTCGTCGTCCTGATCGTCGCCTGGGCCATCAGCCCCAAAGGCAAGCGCGTGGCATAGCCTCAGGCCGGACGGGGCTTCCTGTCCGGCACCATCCACGCCACCGCCACGGCAGCCACCGCGACCAGTGCCGCCACCAGACAAAGCGCCACGACGCCATGGTGCTGCAGCACCCAGCCGCCGCCCAGCGCCGCCGCCGCCACGCCGAGATTCATCGAGGTCAGGTTGAGCGCCGCCGCCAGTTGCACCGAGGCCGGGGCCAGCACCGCCAGTCGGCTGATCTGCGGAGGCGCCAACCCCCAGCAGCAAATTCCGAAGGCAAAGGTGTCGAGCAGGTAGAGCGGCAGCACCAGCACCTCCGGCAGCATGGCGATAAGCGGCAGTGCAGCGAACTGCACCACCAGCAGCCCGATCATCACCACTACCGTCTGTCGCCCGCCATAGCGGTCCGTCAGCCATCCGCCGATCCCTGTCCCCGCCACCGCGCCCACGCCGAACGCCAGGAACACCATCGGCAGCCACGATGACGCGAGCCCCATCAGTTCGGTCGTTACCGGCGCCGTGTAGGTCAGCAGCATCGAGCTCGCCGCATACATCACGCCCGATGTCGCGAGCGCCCACTTCATCCCGGGGACATGGATCACGCTGATCCGCTCGCGCAGCGTCCGCCGGTCACCGGCAATGTCGCCCGGCAGCATCCGCCACATGGTCAGCGCCGCAACGATCGCCAGCCCGCCAATCGCAAGGTAGGCCGGCCGCCAGCCAAAACTCTGCGATGCCCACACCGCAATCGGCGAACCAATCGCCACGCCGAGCGAACCGCCCATCACCACGATGGCCACCGCCCGCCCCCGCCGCGATGCGTCCGACAACGCCACCGCCGTCGATTGCGCGGTCGAGGTGAACGTCCCCGCGCCCATCGACAGCACAGAGCGTGCGATTGCCAGCATGATGAACTCGGGCAGCAGCCCCAGCGCCAGCGACGCGCAGCCAAAGACGAATTCCGCCGTCGCCACCACCGTTCGCCGATCCACTCGGCCGAGTGCGGTCGAGATCAGTGGCGTGCCGAGCCCGTAAAACAGCGCATAAAGTGTCACCAGCCATCCGGCCTGGCCGATTGTCACCCCGGTCTCGCTGCTGATCGCCGGCAGCACTGCGACGATCAGCGAACTCTCGACGCTGCCGGCAAATGCCCCCAGCGCCAGCCACACCAACCGCATATCCATGAGAAAATCAGAACCCCTCGTCCATTCAGCAGTACGAGGGGTCCGCGACTCTGGTCAATGAGAGCTTGGAACTACCCCGGCCGCGGCAGAATCGTATCGAATTGCCGCTGCCCGGCTTCCTCGACTCGATCATCCAGAGTATGCGTCGCGCCGCGCTGTCGGATACGATCGAGGAAACCGAGTGAGCCTCACCTACCGCAAGGCCGCCGAGGCCGATCTGCCCTTCATTGTCAAACTGCTGACCGACGACGCCGTCCGCGTGACCGATGACCGTCCTGACGAACCGTTCCACCCCCGCTACGTCGCCGCCCTGCGCGAGCTCGACACCGATCCCAACCAGATGATGATGCTGGCGATGCTCGGCGACGAGACGGTCGGAACGATCCAGCTCACCTTCATCCCCGGCATTTCCGGGCTCGGCACGAAGCGCTGCCTGGTCGAGGCCGTCCACATCTCACCGGCGCACCGCAGCAAGGGGCTCGGCACCGAGCTGATCCAGTGGGCCATCGAGCAGGCGCGTCAGCGCGGCTGCTCGATGGCCCAGCTGACATCGAACAAGAAGCGGTTCGATGCCCACCGCTTCTATGAGCGGCTGGGTTTCCTCAAGAGCCACGAAGGCTTTAAGTATTACCTCTGATGGCCCCGGCGGTCCGCAGCGTGACCGCGACCTGATCCCCGCGCTCGCCCGGCCCGGCGATTTCGTGCGGCCCGAAGCCGTCCGCATCGTTGACGTTGAGCATCACGTTGATCTTGCGCAGCCCGAGCACTTCCTCCAACCCGCCATACTCGCCGGCCACGAGGAAAGGCGCCGATGAATCGAATGTCTCCAGCATGGCGATCACGTCGCCCACGGTCAGGCCAGTGCCGTGCGGCGACTGTAGATCTAGGCGACCGTCAAGAAAATCGAGCACCTTAAGCGACCTTCAAATATTGCTTGCAGTGACTCATGCGTGGAGTTCGCCCACTGCGCACCCCTCAAATTGGGGGATTGGCCAGGCAAATCTCCGTGGCTGTCAGAAATGCTGGAGCCGGGCCACCAAATGCCCGAGTTCGGACTGCTTCCGGATCCCCAGCTTGTCGTAGACCGTCTTGAGCGTCGAGCGGGCCGTGTGCTCCGATATCCCGAGTTCGTTGGCCGCTTCACGCGCCCCAAGCCCGACCCCGACCAGCGCCCCCAGCCGCGCTTCTGCGGCAGTCAGCCCCGACAATTGCAGCATTTCCGCCGCATCGCGTCGCTCCGGGCCCCGCGGATCGCCGAGCAGCACCAGCGCCGCCTCGCCACCATGCCTCCCATGTTCGAGCGGCATCACATAGGCGAACAACTGCCTGCCCCCCGGCCGTGTCAGCGAGATCGGCGCCGACACCCGCGGCCCGCTCCGGGCGATCGACAGTTCCAGCGCCTTGCGCAGCGCATCCTTTTCCTCCTGCACCCCGCTGAGCAGCGTCTCGCCGAGACGTGGCCCATCGCCACCCAGCATCGCTTCGCCACTCGGGTTGATGCCGATCAGCGTCCCGTCCTGCTTCACGATGGCTGCGGCCCGGCCGGTATCCTCGATCAGTCCGAGGAACAGCGCTGCGGGGTCACCGGTGGTACCCCCGACAACGCGTGGCTCGCTCCAGATCGAGTTGACCTGGATGGCATGCAGCGCAAACACGAACTCTTTCGGTCGAAAGGCCCGGAAGAGCTCCGGCGCGGCATCGGTGATCTCCACCGTCACGACTTCGGCCTCGGCGATATCGGAGACGTTGGAGTCGGCATGCTTGATCACCCCGGCCGCCGTCACCCCAAAGAACGTGTCCACGCCCGCCAGGTCGCGGCGGGGATCGCTGGTCGGCCGCACCGTGGCGCGCAACCAGGCAACCCCGTCGACTTCAGCCACCCCGTGCAGCAGCCCGTCCTCCCGCCAGGTTCGCGCCGTGCCGATTGTGGTCTCGCCCGAGTACAGTCGCCGCAGGAGTCCTGCCCCCGGCTCGTCCATCACGTTGCCAACCACCAGCATGCCCTCGCCGGCATCCGAACCGGGCCTGCCCTCGACCGACACGCCCACGAGGGCGCGCCTGTACGGCGCCAGCCCGAGCCCCGTCTGCGCCTGGTAGATGCCGAGCACGCCGATGCTGGCTTCCGTCAGCACCAGACCAGCGGGAACGTAGGGAGCAACCCGTGCGGTATCGATCCTGAAGCCCACCCACAACACATCGGTGGCGAGCTTGTGGAATGGCGGCTCGGGGTCCTTGCCGCGCCGGCGGGGGCCCAACGAGCGGGTGTCGATCAGCCGTTCACGCAACACGGCTTGTCCCTCCCACGACGACTGGATTCGACACGACTAACCCCTGGTTCCGCATAGCCGTAGCATGCGACAAGATGACACTTCTGCAATCGTTTTCATTTGATCGGCCAATGTCGGCCGGAACGCGCAATCCTTCAGTCCATTGCCCCCAGCCGCATCAGCACTTCGTTCGGAATCCGGTAGTCGCGGATCACGTCGCGCTGGTCACGGATGCCGCACAGTTCGCGCTGGATGAAGTACTTCCACACCTCGCGCGCCGCCGCCTTGACCAGCGCCTGCCGTTCCACCCCCGGCACCGGCGCCGCATCATAGGCATGGAGCGCCGCTACCGCCTTCTCCGCCTGCCGCCCATGATGCCCCAGCGACGAGGCCTTCTCTCCGATGATCTCGGTCTCCACCGGGCCGAATCCCGACGTTAGCGCATGCCGCAGGGCGGCAATCTCGGCGAGGCTGATCGGCATCGGGCAGCAAGTTCCTCTTGTCGCGGAACACGTTAGGTATTCGCGCCAGTCGCAGCAACTCTCTCGCCGCTCACATCTGCGACACGTTGTGAGCCGCATCGCCGCAGGCTAGAAGCAACGCCATGTCCGCCCCCCTGACCCGCCCTACCGCGACGTTGATCGGCTTCTCCGCCGTGCTGCTCTGGTCGCTGCTCGCGTTCCTGACTGCCGCCAGCGGCACCATGCCGGCCTTCCAGCTGACGGCCATTACCTTCGCTGTCGGCGGCCTGTCGCTGCTGCTCATCCGCCCCGCCTCGCTCAAGGCCATGCGGCAGCAGCCGAAAGTCTGGCTGCTGGGCGTCGGCGGCCTGTTCGGCTACCATTTCGCCTATTTCTTCGCCCTGCGCAGCGCTCCGCCGGTGGAAGCCGGGCTGATCAACTACCTCTGGCCGCTGTTGATCGTCGTCTTTTCCGCGTTTCTGCCGGGCGAACGCCTGAAATGGCAGCACATCCTCGGCTGCCTGCTGGCGCTGGCCGGCGCTGTCCTCATCGTCACCAAGGGCCGCGGCCTGACGCTCGACGCGCAATACCTCCCGGGCTACCTCGCCGCGCTTTGCGCCGCTCTCGCCTGGTCGAGTTACTCGGTTCTGTCGCGCCGCTTTGCCAGTGTCCCGAGTGAAGCCATCACCGGCTTCTGCCTCGCCACCGCTATCCTCGCCGCGATCTGCCACCTGCTCTTCGAGCAGACCGTATGGCCGACCGATCTCTGGCAGTGGTCTGCCGTCATCGCGCTCGGCCTCGGCCCGGTCGGCCTCGCCTTCTACGTCTGGGACATCGGCGTCAAGCAGGGCGACATCCAGGCCCTCGGCGCTGTGAGCTACTCCACCCCGTTGCTCTCCACCCTGATCCTGATCCTCACCGGCTACGCCGAGTACACCAACCTCGTCCTCGTCGCCTGCCTGCTGATCACCGCTGGCGCCCTCGTGGCCGCCAAGGACCTGCTGTTCCGGCGCGACCGGCCCGGCGTCACTCCGCCGGCAGCACCTGCGGCGTAAAGCCTGCCGCCTCGAGCTGCGGCACCAGCGCCGCGGGGTCCCCCGCGATCACCACCAGCGCCGCCTCGAGCTCCGACAGCGCCCTGCCCTGGGCCTGCACATCGGGTAGCTCGAGTGCCACCACGTCCTGCATCAGTCCCTGCAACTGTTCTGGCGTCATCCCCATGCCGGCCGCACCCAGCACCAGGCCGATCAGCCCGCCGCCCGTTTCACCCACCGAAGCATTGCCGGTCGCAGCACTCATCACGGTGCGGTTCAGCTCCTCGGCGCTCACCGGCATGGCGGCGAGGCTCCCGAACCCTGCGAGCATGTCGCCGAGCGCCTCGCCCACCCTGTCGGCCTGCACGGGGGCCGATACGCTCATCAGTCCGCCGCCACCCGGCAGATCGTTGGCGATCCCCGCTCGGATTCCGTACGAGTAGCCCTTGGTTTCGCGCATCACCGAGTTGAGCCGGCTGGTGAAATCGCCGCCGAGCAGCGTCGTCACCGCCGTAGATTCGAGGAAGCCTGCCTCCCCGAACGAGGGCGCCGGCCGCACAAGATAGATCACTGCCTGCGCCTCAGCCTGGAACGGCTTGATGAACACGTTGAGCCCCTCCGGCACCACAGCGGGGGGATGTCCCAGCATCGGGATACCGGCACTATGGCTGTCCCAGCTTCCGAACGCCCGCCCCAGTTCCGGCGCCACACTGTCTTTATCCCCCGGTCCAACCGTGTAAATCGTGGTGGTGCTGGGCGTGAACAGCTTCGCGTAGGTCTCCCGCACCTCAGCGAGTGTCAGGGCGGAGACTGTCTCCGGCACCGCATCGAGCGCCGCCCGCCCCGGCGGAATCGGAAACACCATGTCCTGCAGCGCATAGTAGCCGACGGCCGGGCCGCTGAGCTTGCGATAGCCGAGCGATTGCACGACCTGCGCCTGCAGCAGCGTCCATTCCCGCTCATCGAACCGCGGCCGCAGCACCGCGTCGGCCAGCAGGTCCACGCCGCCGGCGAGCCGGTCCTGTGGCACGGCCAGCACCACCGCCGATCGCGCGATATCGGCGTAGGCCGACACCACCGCGCCGATATCCTTGCTGGCCCGGCTGAAGGCCTCGGCATCCCGTTCACCGGCGCCGGTCGACAGCATGGCCGCCGTCAGTTCGATCAGTCCCTCCTTGCCAGGAGTATCGGAACCGAACCCGCCGCCCGCCGTCAGCACCACATACGTCATCGGGCTGCCCGGCAGGCGGTAGTGCACATGCGCGATCCCGTTGCCGAGTGTTCCGGACTCACGGGCTGGCAGCGCGCCTTTGCCCGGCTCA
>CAMDAL010000149.1 GCA_945888565.1 Devosia equisanguinis
TTGGAAGAGGTGCGCGAATTCTTGTCGGGCCGCTGAAGCCGCAGCACCAACTCGATCAGTTGCTCTTTGCTGAGCTGCTGCAAATCACCTCTGTCCATAGCCCCAGAGATTCAGGGATTTACCCCGATGACAAGGGGGTGGGTAATTACTAGGCAAGCGTCATTTGTTCTTGTGGCGTAAGGTTTGCCAAGCCTTGTTCTTCCAGCAGAAACACTTTTGCGGCATGCAATTGGGGAGCGATAGGCTTACCAAGGTCAAAGGTCAGCGTTTTTATTTGCCACCAGCGTTCGCTTGCATCCTGCGGAGTTGTGAGGATTTTTTCAGGGTAAGACCAGTTCGGCCCATATTCGTTCCATGTGCTTACCGCCGGGTCGAAAAACTCCACAAGATCATATATTGTTGCGCCTTCATGGAAGAAAGAGCCCTCATAACTTTGCGGATTAATGAAGCCAGCCTCTAATTGATCCTGAAAAGCCGCCCTGTAATCATCGCGATAATCTTTCCGCCGCCGCAAAAACTCCCAGCGCCAGCGGTCTAAATCACAGTCAATAAACTCTGCATAAGCCGCCGCGTCGCACCAGTCTGGAATGCCCCATTCATTCGCCCCCCGTGTCGCAGTTGTCGCAGTTGTCGCAAGGGGGGGCTTGTTAGTTTTGCCTTGTGCCATCAGCCAGCCACCGCCAGTTTAACTACCCGCCCGGTGCCGCCTGTCACATGGTCGCCCCAGCGTTCGGCAAGCGCGCGGCGCTGTTCGAGATAATCCGTGCGCCGATAAGCGCGCACCACGCTTCCATCCGCCACATGCGCCAGCATCGCCTCTGCCACTTCGTGCGGGGCGTCGGTTGCTTCAGCAATCCAAGTGCGCAGGCTTGTGCGGAAGCCATGCGGGCGCGCTTCCAGCCCCCGCCGTTCCATGTGCCGCGAAAGCGTCATGTCGCTGATGACGCCCTGTCGGTTGTTCGCAAACAAATAGCCGTTGCGGGCGTGCGGGCGTGCGAGGTCGATAATCCGCAGGGCTTCACGCGACAGGGGCACGCGGAAAGCTTCGGTTGCGCCTTTGCGGCCCTTCATCCCTTCGGCGGGCACGGTCCACACATCGCCTTCAATCTGTTCCAGCCGGATATTGCGCAGCGGGTTTGACCGGACGCCCGTCAGCATCAGCAGCCGCAAGGCCAGATGGGTTAGCGTCGGTTCTTCAAGGCTGGCATAAAAGTCGGGCACATCGCCCCAAGCCATCGCGGGAATGTTTGTCGATATATGCCGCGATTTGCCCAGCAGGGCCTTCGCTTTGTCGGTCGCTTGCAGATCCACATCGAGGCCCAGCGCCGCCGCATGTTTCAAGACGATGCCGAGCCGGTTCAACGCCTTCCGCGCCGTGTCGGCCTTGGTATGCCAGAGCGGCGCGAGACAATCGCGAATGTCGCGTTGGTCTAGGTCGGTGACGGGGACCTTGCCCAGCTTAGGAAGAACGTGAATCGTTAGGGGAGAAAGCCACCGCCCCGCCAAGCCATCGCCTTTGAGTTCCGCCTTGCGGGCTTCGAAAGCGTCAAGGGTGAGGGTTGCAAGCGATATGTCTTCGCGCCGCGCCGCGCGTTCTTCAGCTTCCCGATTCTTGATCGGGTCACGGCCAGCCGCCACCACATCGCGCCAGCGGGAAGCTTGCTTACGGGCTTCAGCCAGCCCCAGCGCAGGGTACCCACCCAAGCCCATTTCGCGCCGCCGCCCGTGAACGGTCACGCGCAACACCCATTGCGCGCCCCCATCTTCGCGCACCACCAGCCAAAGCCCGGCCCCGTCGCAATGCTTGCCCGGCTTCGGCGCTTTCAGAAAGCCCGCTGTGAGCCGGTTCTTTGCGCGCATTTTGTATCCCCCTAAATATCCACCTTAGGTTATTGGATTGGGTCGGACACGGCAAGACAGCTTCGGGCAACTTTCCCTTGTTTTGCGGGCGGATACCGGCACGAAAAGACATAAAAGAACTAGCAAAAACAATAGGTTGGTGCCTCTCCAGGGCACCAAAACTGCTGACGCGAAAAAGGCCTCCCGTTTGGGAGGCCTTTTGCATTTCCGGCAACGAGTTTGAGGCGGGGCGGGATGGAACCGTCAGAGCTTGCCCATGGCTGCGGCGACGGGCAGGACCAGCGCGGTGGCGACCAGAACGAAGAACCACAGGCGCCAGGCGATCATTGCGAGCATAGAGAAACCCTCCCGAAGGCACTTATCCACAGCCGAAGCGAGGCGGATGTAACATAAGTTACAGGGACTTGAAGAGGGCTTGTCCACAGCTTGCCGCTGCCCGTGGAACAGGGTAGAGGCCTTGCCGGCCGCGGCGTTTCCACTTGGCTCACGCGAGCCGACAGCGACGTCGCTCCGGGGACCGGATTAACTTTAACGCCTAACCATCCAACGCGACGTCACTGCGATATACTGGCGTTGACGACTGCAATTTAGTAAAACTTCATCATGAGTTTCGTGGTGAGTTCCGTGTCGCCTTCCGACTACCTTCGCGCCATCCTGCAGCGGGAGGCTGTGGATACCAGTGCCAATGCTCCGCTGCGCGGACTCGAGGAGCAGGTCCAGTCGCTTTGCGAGGGGTGGGCCGGGCGATATCTGCTGGAAGTCTACCCGACCGGGGCCTACGAGAAGGGCACAGCGAACCAGTCCGGCATCAGTATAGATTTAATGGTGTCGCTGAGCCCGCAGACTCCGTTCCTGACACGCCAGATTTACGAATCACTCTGGCAGCACCTCGAGCGCAACGGCTTCGATCTGGAGCGCCGCGCCGTATCGATCGGCTTGCACTTGGAAGGCGCAACGGTCGATATCGTGCCGGGCAAGCGAGAGTCGCTGCACAACGACATCCAGGAAATCTACTCCACGCGGCGCAACGCGGCGATGAAGACCAACCTCAACCACCATGTGCTCGATGTGATCGAGAGCGGACGACGCGAGGAAATCCGGGTGCTGAAGCTCTGGCGTGACCAGCACGGCCTCGATTTCCCCAGCTTCTACCTCGAGCTCTCGACCATCGCCGCGCTGCGCCGGCGGCCGCTGGGCGAGCTTGCGGACAATGTCTGGGCGGCGCTCGGCTATTTCGAGCAGCTGTTCGTCGGCCGTGCCATCCTCGATCCTTCCAACGCCAACAACGTGGTGTCGGCGGAGCTGACGACCAACGAGAAGATGGCAATTGCGACGGCTGCCTCGGGCACGCGGGCGACGCGCAGCTGGACCGAGATCGTCGCCTGAGCCATGCGGGCAGCGCGGCAAGCTCCGCTTAAGTCCGCTCCTGCTATGATTGCGTACGCCACGTCCTCTGAGGTCACTCGGGATGCGCTGGGAGACCCGGATGTTCGATCACAAGGAAACGCTGTTTCACGTGGCCAGCCAGCTGACGCGACGGCTGGCGAATGGCGTGCGCGAAAGCCTGGCGCCGCTCGGCCTGCACCCGGCGCAGTTCACCGCGCTGTGCGAGATCGGCGAACGCGAGGGGCTGACGCAGGCGGAACTGGCGATGCGGCTGGAACTCGAGCAGCCGGGCGTCGCACGGACCCTCGCCGGACTGGCAGAGGAGGGCTGGATCGAGAAGAGCACGCTCAAGGGCCGCGCCCAGGGGCTTTATCTGAGCGAGAAGGCGCGCACCGTCCTGCCCGACGCCATGCGCGCCGTCGCCGAGGCCGACCGTGCGGCGATGGCCAGCCTCAGCCGCACCGAAGCAGCGCAGCTGATCGACGGGTTGAGCGAACTGGTCGCCGCCAACCGGATTTAGAAGCGCCCACGCCGGCCTGGCGCGGGCGCCCTGGTGGCGCTAGGCCGCGACGCGGAGCCAGGTCGGGGCAATCGAGGTGCCCTGTCCCAGACCATATCCCAGCCGGATGTTGAGCATGCCGACCGGCTCGAGCAGGCGGGCGGCATCGAGCGCGCCGGTCTGTTCGACGGCGAAGCCGGCGGCCTGAACCAGTTCGGCAACGGCGGCGACTGCCGCTTCGTCATTGCCGGCAATGAACACCGGCACCGCGGCCGTGGCAGCGCGCGGGGCGCTGAGCAGGCTGGCGAAGATGGTGTTGAATGCCTTTACCACCCTGGCACCGGGTGCAGCCTGCTGCAGTTCTTCGGCGGCCGACGTGGTGTGGCCGAACCTGAGGCCGGCGAAATCCGGGGTGATAGGGTTGGTCATATCGACAACCGTCTTGCCGGCGAGGTCCAGTGTCCTGATCGCTGCGAGCGCAGCATCATAGGGCAGTGCCAGGACGACGATATCGGCGCCGGCGACGGCTTCGGCGTAGCCCAGCTGGCCGACCTGCGGCTGGCGAGCGCCGAGGTTCAGCGCGAACCTGTCGGCGAGGCGGCCGGCGAGGCCCGCGCCCATGCTGCCCTGTCCGAGAATTGCGATGGTGGTCATAGTTGCTCTCACTCAGTTGGTGTGCTTGATGACAATCATGTAAACCGATACCGACGGATGCAGAATTGCGCGTCTGAGCGTTTCACAATCACGCTAAGGTATCGAATGGTCGATCTCGAAAGCCTCGAAACCTTTGCAACCGCCGTGCGGACTGGTAGTTTTGCCGCAGCGGCGCGGGTGCTTGGGGTAACGCCTGCCATGGTCGGGCGTCGCATCCAGGCGCTCGAAACCAGCTACGGCGCCCGGCTGATCGAGCGGACGACGCGGGCGCAACGGCTGACGGAGTCCGGCGAGGCCTTCCTCACCCGCGCTGAAGCCGTGCTCGACGCGGCGCGGGACCTCGAGGATTCCATGCGCTCCTCACCAGGATTGCTTGAAGGGCGCATCCGGATGACCGGGCCGGCAACCCTCGGCGTGTTCTCGCTGGCGGCGATCTGCGCACGCTTCCAGGCCGCCAACCCGGCGGTGACGCTCGAAATGATGCTGACCGACCAGCGGGTCGACCTGATCTCGGGCGGCTACGATTTTGCGGTACGGATCGGCGAACTGCAGAACTCGGCGATGATTGCCCGGCAGGTCGGCACCTATCGCCTGCTGCTGGTGGCGAGTCCCGCCTTCCTCGACCTGCATGGCGTGCCGACCACGCCGCGCGAGGTAGCGGCCTCGCGCTGCCTGCTCAACCTCAACATGTCGCCCCGCAACCGTTGGCCGTTCCTCAAGGACGGGCGCCGCGAGGTCGCCGAAGTGCAGGGCGGGTTGCAGATCGACAACGGCGAGGCGCTGCGTGCCGCGCTTATCGCCGACGCCGGCATCGGCTACATGCCGACCGAACTGGTGGAGGCCGACGTCGCCGCCGGCAGGCTTGTACGACTGCTGCCCGACTGGCAGACGCTGACGCTGCCGATCCAGCTGGTTCACCCCTCGCGCCGGGTGACGCGGCGGGTAGCAGTCCTGATGGAAACCATCGCGGCGGAGCTGAAGCGCTCGCATCCGAACTGAGCTTCAGCGGCTGGAGATTTCGACCCGCGGCGGTTCCGCCGTGTCGCCGAACCCCGGCAGCAGGATTGTGCCGGTCAGGGCCAGCAACCAGATGGCGCCGCGCATATAGGCCTTGTGTGTACGCGTTACTGTCATTTACGCCCCCATCGGAACACAATAGCTAGTCCCTGCGGGACAGCAAAGCGCGACGCTGTAACGCTGTCGTGACAGCCGGGGCGACGACCACTTGCGCACCCCTGCCTTTCCCCGTATAGAGCCGCCTTCCAACGGACCGCCCGGCCGAAAGGCATGCCGTGGCGATCCAGAATGCTGGCTCCGATAGGGGCCGCCTCAAGACCAGGTAAGCAAAATGCCCAAAATGAAGACCAAGTCTGGCGCCAAGAAGCGCTTCAAGATGACTGCGAGCGGCCGCGTCAAGGCGGGCGTCGCAGGCAAACGGCACCGGCTGATGAGCCACGACGCCGACTACATTCGCTCGCATCGGGGGACCAAGATCCTCAAGAAGGGCGATGAAGGTCTGGTCAAGTGGTACATGCCGTATAACCGTTAAGGAGCGCCGATAGATGTCACGCGTTAAGAGAGGCGTTACCGCCCACGCCCGTCACAAGAAGGTTCTTAAGGCCGCAACCGGTTTTTACGGTCGCCGCAAGAACACCATCCGTACTGCCAAGGCCGCCGTCGACAAGGCCGGCCAGTACGCCTACCGCGATCGCCGCAACAAGAAGCGCAACTTCCGCGCCCTGTGGATCCAGCGCATCAACGCTGCCGTCCGCGATCACGGCCTGACCTACGGTCGATTTATCGACGGCCTCGCGAAGGCTGAGATTGCCGTCGACCGCAAGGTGCTCTCCGATCTCGCGATCACCGAGCCCGCAGCGTTCGCCGTGCTGGTTACGCAGGCCAAGGCCGCACTGGGCTACATCGGCGATCTCGAGCCGGCGACCCACGCCCGGATCAACGCCGCCTAAGCGTAAACGTCTGGCCCCGAAAAGTTGAGAGACTTTTCGGACCAGACCAAGAGCCGGCAAGACTCACTCGCCTTTTCCGAGGCCCTAAGCTAAGCCTTGCGCCGCCCCGACACCGGGGATGGCGCGAGGCTTTTTCGTTTGGCCCTCGAACTCAATTCCGGAACGACAGACATGTCCCTCGACGCCCAGATCGCCTCCCTCCGCGCCGAAATCAGCGCCGCCACCACCGCCGCCACTGACGAAGCCGCCATCGAGGCCGTCCGCGTTGGCGCGCTGGGCAAGAAAGGTTCGGTCTCGGCCCTGCTCGCCACGCTCGGCGCGCTCCCGGCCGACGCGCGGAAGGCCGCCGGCGCGGCCATCAACGGGCTCAAGACCGAGGTCACCGCGCTGATCGAGGCCAAGGCCGCCGAACTGGCCAAATCCGCCCTCGACGCCCGCCTCGCGTCGGAGCGCCTCGACATCACCTTGCCCGTCCGCCCGGCCCCAACCACGGAAGGCCGCATCCACCCGGTCAGCCAGGTGATCGACGAGATCACGGCGATCTTCTCCGACATGGGCTTTTCGATCGCCGAAGGTCCGGACATCGAGACCGACTGGTACAATTTCACCGCGCTGAACTTCCCCGAGGGGCATCCGGCGCGCGAGATGCACGACACCTTCTTCATGGCGCCCTCGCCCGACGGCATCAAGCGCGTGCTCCGTACCCACACTTCGCCGGTGCAGATCCGCACCATGCTGAAGGGTAACGAGAAGCCGGCCGCGCCCTACCTCACCCCGGCCATCGATCCGCCGATCCGTGTGGTGATGCCCGGCCGCACCTACCGGCACGATTCCGACCAGACCCACACCCCGATGTTCCACCAGGTCGAAGGGCTGGTCATCGACAAGTCGAGCCATATTGGCCAGCTGCGCTGGGTGCTGGAGGAGTTCCTCAAGGCCTTCTTCGAGGTCGACAACGTCACGCTGCGCTTCCGCCCCAGCTTCTTCCCCTTCACCGAGCCGTCGATGGAAGTCGACGTGCAGTGCGACCGCTCGGGCGCCGAAGTGAAGATCGGCGAGGGCAGCGACTGGCTGGAAATTCTCGGCTGCGGCATGGTGCATCCCAACGTGCTGCGCAATTGCGGCCTCGACCCCGACGTCTACCAGGGCTTTGCCTGGGGCATGGGCATCGACCGTATCGCCATGCTGAAATACGGCATGAACGACCTCCGTGCGTTCTTCGACGCCGACAAGCGCTGGCTCGACCATTACGGCTTCCGCCCCCTCGACCTGCCGACGCTGTTCGGCGGCCTGTCGAGCTGATGCAGTCATGCGCGGCTTCGACGTTCTCGCGTTCATGCAGATGGCCAAGGTGAAGCCCGCAGTTCGCCGGCCGCCGCCACACGGCGCGCCCGACGGCACCTATTGCTGCTTCGTGCGCGAGATTCGCTACTGGTCAGGTCCGCGCGCCGGCGAGACGGAGAGCCTCGAGGGCGGCGACTGGGAGCTGCAGGTCATCACCGACCGCAACCTGCTCTGGGAGTACGAGGACGCCAACAGCGTGCACAACGGGCTGCCCCTCGAAATCCTCTATCGGCCGAACGGCCTCGAACAGTTGGTTGCCCATAGCCGTGACCTCGGACTGGTTCTGCGTATCGCCCTGGGCGCCGATCAGGCCAAAATCCCCACCACCTTCGTCGCGCTCGGCATCAATGTCGCGCTGACGGGCATCTGCTACTTCGAACCGCGAGTTACGCCATGAAGTTCACCCTCGACTGGCTCAGGGAACACCTCGACACCACCTCCTCGGCCGAGGAGGTCGGCAAGGCGCTGACCATGATCGGCCTCGAGGTGGAGGAAATCGTCGACCCGGCGGAAAAGCTGAAGCCGTTCGTGACGGCGCTGGTCGTCGAAGCCAAGCCGCACCCGAATTCGGATCACCTCAACCTCTGCAAGGTCGATGCCGGCACCGGTACGCTGATCGATGTGGTGTGCGGCGCGCCGAACGCCCGCACGGGGCTGAAATCGGTGTTCGCGTTCCCCGGCACCTACATCCCGGGCAAGGACTTCACCCTGAAGGCCGGCGTGGTCATCCGCGGCGAGAAGTCGGACGGCATGCTGTGCTCGGCCGCTGAACTCGAACTGAGCAACGACCATGACGGCATCATCGAGCTGCCCGCCGATGCGCCGGTCGGCCAGCCCTATGTCGAGTATGCGAAACTCGGCAACACGGTGATCGACATTTCGATCACCCCCAACCGTGGCGACGCCACCGGCGTCTACGGCATCGCGCGCGATCTTTCCGCGTTTGGGTTGGGGACACTCAAGCACACAGACATGTCGCCGGTGCCCTCAAAGGGTCCGTCGCCCATTCCGGCACTGCCGCACCAGTTCGAACCCGGCCAGCCCAAAGCGATCCGCAAGTTCGCCGGGCGCGTGTTCAAGGGCATCAAGAACGGCCCGTCGCCCGACTGGTTGCAGCAGCGGCTGCGCGCCGTCGGCCTTCGTCCGATCAACGCCGTAGTCGATATCACCAACCTCGTGTCGCTCGGCTGGGGCCGGCCGCTCCACGCTTATGACGCCGACAAGATCGTCGGCACCGCTGTGCTGCGCAATGCGAAGCCGGGCGAGGAATTCGACGCGCTCGACAACAAGGTCTACCGCCTCGACGAGACGATGACCGTCATCGCCGACGATCTCGGCCCGCTCTGCCTCGGCGGCGTCATGGGCGGCATCCGCTCGGGCACCACCGACAGCACCGTCAACGTGCTGATGGAATGCGCCAGCTGGGACGCCGACCTCATCGCGCAGACCGGCCGCAAGACCGGCATCGTGTCGGACGCGCGCTACCGGCTCGAACGCAATGTCGATCCGGCGCT
>CAMDAL010000150.1 GCA_945888565.1 Devosia equisanguinis
AGGTGGATGTCGATGGCGAGAAGATCAGCACCCCGATGAAGGTGGATGCCTCGGGCAGCCTTACCGGCACCAACGTGCCGCTCGAAGTGGTGCGCTCGTTCGCCACGTTGATCGGCATCCTGCCTTCGACCTTCTTCGGCGCCTGACGCCGGCCCGGTATTGACGGGCGCGGTAGCGGTCCCTAGAAGGCCCGCTCCCTGAAAAGCCGAGGCGGCCGTCCAGTTGGACGGCCGCTGTCGTTTTGCCCTTCGATCAGCGAGACAGACGATGACGCGAAACCATTGCGGCATGGATTTCGGCACTTCCAACTCCACCTTCGCGGTGTCCAGTGGCAATGCGCCGGCACGGCTGCTGCCGCTCGAGGACGGCAAGCCGACCATCCCGTCGGCCATCTTCTTCTCTTTCGAGGCTGACGCGGTGTTCTTCGGCCGGCAGGCGATGAACGAGTATGTGGCGGGTGGCGACGGGCGGCTCATGCGCTCGATCAAGAGCGTGCTGGGCACCGGGCTGTTCGCCGACACCACGCGCGTCAAGCGCGAGGCACTCGCCTTCTCCGACATCCTCGGGTTCTTCGTCGCCGAACTGAAGGCGCGGGCCGAGGCCAGCCTCGGCGAGACGGTCGGGGAGATCGTCTGCGGCCGGCCGGTCCGCTTTGTCGACGATGACGACGATGCCGACGCACTGGCGCAGCGGCAGCTCGAAGCAGCCGTCCGGGCGCAGGGCTACCGGCATGTCGAGTTCCAGTTCGAGCCCATCGCCGCGGCGCTCGACTACGAGCAGCAGGTGACCGGCGAAGAGCTGGCGCTGGTCGCCGATATCGGCGGCGGCACGTCGGATTTCACCATCATCCGCGTCTCGCCGCAGCGCGCCCGTGCCGACGACCGCAAGGCCGACATCCTCGCGACGGCCGGCGTGCATGTCGGCGGTACGGATTTCGACCGGCTGCTGTCGCTGAAAAAGATCATGCCGCTGCTGGGCTACGGCACCGAGACCGTCGACGGCAAGCGCCCCCTGCCCTCCGCTCCCTACTACGACCTCGCCACCTGGCACCGCATCAACCGGCTCTACAATGCCAAGGCGATCGCGGAGCTCCGTTCCACCGTGCGCGAGGCGAGGTTCCCCGAGCTTGCCGCCATGATGCTCGCCATCGTTGAGGACCGGCAGGGCCATCGGCTCGCCAGCCGGGTGGAAGAGGCGAAGATCGCGCTTAGCGAGGCGCCGCAGACCGAGTTCCGCTTCTTCACGCGGGACGTAGCACTCGACAGCATCGTGTCGCTGGGGGAGTTGCAGCAGGCCATCGAGGGCGCCACAGGCGCCATCGCACGCACCATCGAAGGCACGGTCAAGGCGGCGGGCGTCCCCACCGCCGCCATCAACACGCTGATCCTTACCGGCGGCTCGACCCGTGTCCCGGCCGTGTCCAGCGTGCTGCGCGCACTGTTCCCCGCCGCCAAGGCAGTCGAAACCGACGCCTTCGGCAGCGTCGGCCTCGGCCTTGCCCTCGATGCCGCCCGCCGGTTTCGCTGACGCGAAGCGGTTCATCTGCGCTTCAGATTGGCCTCGCTACCCATTGACGCCGTGAAGGTTTCCCTGGGGGTTTGAGAATGCTGCCGATCCGATCGTTGCTTGCCGGGCTGTTCGCCCTGGCGCTGTACGCCACGCCTGCGCTGGCCGCCGAGCGCGCCATCATCATTCTCGATGGCTCCGGCTCCATGTGGGCACAGATCGATGGCGAGGCGCGGATATCCATCGCTCGCAAGACCCTCGACAAGGTGCTGGCCGGCGTGCCCGACGATCTCGAACTGGGCCTGATGGTCTATGGCCATCGCGAAAAGGGCGACTGCAACGACATCGAGCTGCTGGTGCCACCAGCAGCCGATTCTGCCGAGGCGATCGGCAAGGCGGCGGCCGGGGTCTCGCCCAAGGGCAAGACGCCGATCTCCGAGGCGGTCAAGCTTGCCGCCGAGGGCCTGAACTACACGGAGGACAAGGCCACGGTGATCCTGATCACCGACGGGCTCGAGACCTGCGAGGCCGACCCCTGCGCGCTGGCCAGCAGTCTTGAGGGCCAGGGTATCGACTTCACCACGCATGTGGTCGGCTTCGGGCTGACCGATGAAGAAGGCCGTCAGGTCGCCTGCCTCGCCGAAAACACCGGTGGGAAGTACATCGCAGCGGGTGACGAAGACGCGCTGACCGATGCGCTCACCAGCACGGTCGCCGAAGTCACTGCGCCGGCCGAGCCTGAACCGGCGCCCGCACCGGCCGAGCCTGCCGCCGTCGAGTTCAACTTCGTGCCCGAGGTGGTGCTCGCAGAAGGCGAGACCAGCATCGACGACGACGCAGAAATCGTCTGGGAAATCTACAAGGCCAACGCCGATGGCAGCGAAGGCGAGTACGTGCTGACCGACTACGGCCCGCGCTACAAGGGCAACCTCGAACCCGGCAACTACGTGGTGCGCTCGAGCATCGGCTACGCCCGCATCGCCATGCCGGTCAGCATCGAAGCCGGCGCGGTCGCCACGCCCTTCTTCGTGCTCAATGCCGGCAAGCTGGTCATTCGCCCGCTGCCGAGCGAAGGCGCTGAACCGAGCGATGCCGCCGCTGTCTTCACCGAGTTCCCGGGCGGCGACAGCACGACCAGCTATGGCGTCACCACGCTGTGGGTTCCGGCCGGTGAGACCAGCATAACCGTCACCCTCGGCTCGGGCACCGCAAGTGACGCGGTCGCCGTCAAGGCGAGCGAGACGGTGAGTCGGGACATCGTCGTTGGTGTCGGCCTCGCGGCGGTCAATGCCTACTACATCGAAGGCATGAAGGTCGAAGACAGCAACCTGTTCATGGAGGTGCTGGCGGCAAAGAAGGACATCCAGGGGAACCGCGAGAGGATCACCTACGCCTATGGCGCCGATGCAAGCTTCGAGTTGCCGCCGGGCGACTATGTGCTGGCTTCGACCGTCGGCGGCGCAGCGCTCGAGACACCCTTTACGGTCATGTCAGGCGAACGCACCGACGTCACCGCAGTGCTGGGGGCCGGCGTGGTGGCAATCGCTGCCCCCGGCGCCGAGAAACTGGAGGTGTTCGGTGCGACCAAGGACATCCAGGGCAACCGCAAGTCGTTCACCTACGGTTACGGCGGCGAGCTTCAGACCACCCTCGCCGCAGGCGACTACGTGATCGTGGCCACGCCGGCCGAGGGTGAAGCGAAGGAACTGCCGATCACGGTGACAGCCGGCGAGCGGCTTGAGGTCACCGTCGAGTAGCTGCTTGTGCGCCGGCCGGGCGAACTCAGTTCGCCCGGCCCAGCCCGCGTCTTGCCTGTTTCGCTAAGCCTTAATCAACCCTGCGCTACTCTTGGTCTCCCTCGGGGAGCACGAGTGTGGTTGGTTGGGTCAGGTTGCTGGTAGCGGTGTCCGCTGCCGTGCTGGTTTTTTTGGTTGGCGGGCTGGGCGCCTTCGCCTCGCTCGATCGGCTGCTCGGCGATGCGCGGTTCTCCCTGCTGAGCCGGCCGGCCAGCGGCGAAGTGGTTTTCCTCGAGATCGACAGCCAGAGCCTGGCGGAGGTCGGCGTCTGGCCGTGGCCCCGGCAGCAGTACGGCGAAATCCTCGACAAGCTCATGATGCTCGATGCCGCCGACGTCGCCTTCGACATTGATTTCTCCTCACGCTCGACCGACGACGGCGATGCGGCCTTCGAGGCGGCGCTGGCGCGAGCCGGCGGCTTCACCTACCTGGCGAGCTTCCAGCAGGCGAGCGGCGCCAGCGGCCGGCTGACGCTCGACATGCCGCTGCCGCGCTTCCTGGCGCAGGGCACGCCCGTGCTGGTGAACGTGGGCACCGACAGCCAGGGGCTGGTGGTGAGCGTCCCGGCGGCGCTTCAAACCGCTACCGGCACCATCCCTGCGCTGCCAGCCGCCCTCTCCGGCAGGTCGGAGGGGCAGCCGGAGGTGCTGGTCGACTACGGCATCGACATCGGGACGATCGACCGCATCCCGGTCGCAGCATTGCTCAACGGCACGGTCGAACCCGAGCGGATCACCGGCAAGCAGGTCATCGTCGGCGCCGGGGCGATCGAGCTGCGCGACATCTTCGCGGTGCCGCGCTTCGGATATGTTCCGGGACCGCTGATCCAGGCAGCTGCGACCGAAACGCTGAAGTCCGGGCGAACATTGTCGACATGGGGCGGCTGGGCCGGGCTCGTGGCGGCGCTGGCCCTGGCGGCGGCCTCTGCGCTGCTCGGCCGAAGGATGATCCCGCCCGTCGCCGCTGCACTGGCCGGTGCGGCAATCCTCGCAGCCGAGCTTGCGAGCCTTGGCGCTTATGGCCTGTCGGGACTGCTCGTGGATACGGCAGCGTTCCACGTGGCGGTCCTGGTGCTCCTTACCCTCCACACAGTCAATGCCTTCCTGATCGAGTATGCGGCGCGGCAGCGGGCGCAGGCGCGCCTCGCCTACCTGGCGGGACACGATGGCGTCACGGGCCTGCTGTCCCGTCACGGTCTGATCGAGGCGCTCCGCTGGTCCACTGGTCCGCATACGGTCCTGACGATCCAGTTGCTGAGGCTCGACCTGGTGCGTGGCGCCCTGGGACAGGAGGTCCACGATCGCACGCTGAAGCTGTTCGGCGAACGATTCGACATGCTGGACCTCGGCAAGCTTGCCCTGATCGGCGAAGACCGCTTCGCTCTCGCATTGCCGGCCAGGCTGGTGAAACTGGAGGTGGACCGACTGGCGCTGCGCTTGCGCTCGGCAGTCGAACCGGAGTTGGCCGTCGATGGCCACGTGGTGCATGCCGACATCGCCATCGGTGCTGCGGTTGGCGACGATGCGGCGGAGGCGCTTGTCGGCCGAGCCGAGCTGGCGCTGGCCAGGGCGCTGTCCCGGTGTTGCAGTACCCCTGTGATGTTTACCAGCGAACTCGACACCGAGATCGACCGCCGCCGCCGGATGGACGCCGGCCTGCGCAAGGCGCTGGCCTCGGGCACACTGGGCGTGGTGTTTCAACCGCAGGTCCGCCTCGCCGATGGAGAGATCGTCGGCGTCGAGGCGCTGGTGCGCTGGCATGACCCGGAACTCGGCACCGTCTCGCCCGCGGACTTCATCCCGCTTGCCGAGGAATCCGGGCTGATCGTGCCGCTCGGCGCCTTCGTGCTGGTGGAGGCCTGCCGCGAGGTTGCGACCTGGGAGTGGACGGGGAAGCTGGCGGTCAATGTCTCGCCGGCACAGGTCCAGCTCACCGATGTGGCGACCACCGTGGAGGCGGCACTCGCCATTTCCGGACTACCGCCAAAGCGCCTGGAGATCGAGGTTACCGAAAGCCTGCTGGTCGACCCGACCGGGCGGATCGACAGAATCGTCGAGACACTGCGGCAGCGCGGCATCGGCGTCGCCATCGACGATTTCGGCTCGGGCTATTCAGCGCTGAGCTATCTCAGCACGTTTGCCTTCGACAAGCTGAAGATCGACCAGAGCTTCGTGCGCACCCTTGCCGCTGGCACGGCACAGGCCAATGTCGTGCAATCGATCGTCGAACTGGCGGGCAAGCTCGGTAAGTCAACCGTTGCCGAGGGTGTGGAAACCGAAGAGCAGCGGGCGCTGCTCATCGGAATGGGCTGCGAAACCGGACAGGGCTACCTGTTCAGCAGGCCGATGGCCGGAAGCGAGATGGCCCGGCTGGTCGCCCGTCGCAAGGCCGGCTAGCCGCTCCTCCTGGCGGGGTGGCTAGGGGGTAGTGCCCGAGGCAGAGTTGCCTTTGCCGTTTCCGCCACCGTTGCCGTTGCCGCCGCCGTTTCCGTTACCGCCGACGCTACCGGCAACAGCGGAGTTGGCAGCTGCGTTGGCCGAGCCGTTCCCATTGATCTTGATCGTCACTACCGCGCCGATCTTCTTGAGCTGCCCCGGCGCAACTGCCTTGCCCTTGGCCGCATCGTCGGGCGAGACTGTTTCGCCAGCTTCGCTCAGGATGTCTGGCTTCGGTCCTTTCCCTCCGACGGCAAACGCACCGCCCTTGCCCACAGTGGCGGACTGCCCGGCTGCGACCATAGCGTTAAGCCCGGTGCGGCCGTCCGCGACCGCGACGAGGCCGCGCTGCACCTTGACCTTCGACTGCCTCGACGTCGTCTTCACCTCGAATCGAGTCCCTTTCACCACGGCGGCAAGGTACGGCGTCTGCACAGCGAAATGCTTGACGTTGCGGACTTCCGCCTCGATGGCGATCGTGCCGAAGTGCTGCTGCACCGTGGTGAAGCGCTTTCCCGCCCTGTCGAAAATGCGGATCTGTGTGTTGGCCGCCAGCTCTATCGTCTCGTTGCCGCGCTGCAGCATGGCCCTGCTGCTGGCAAGGGTGCGGATCACCCGGTCGTCGGGCACGACGTCGCCGCGGTTGAGCGGCGCCCAGTCGTTGCCGACCAGTTGCAGAGCCTCGCCGCGCAGCTTGGTTACCAGCCAGTCGTCTGCAAATGCGCTTGCCGGAAACGACAACGCGAGCACGAGGAGAGCGACGAGAAACCGAGTTGCGCGAACCACCACAAGCCTCCTGGCCATCGGCCCGATCCTGCGGGCCCTTCCCAGCCGTCTAGGCGCACGGGGCTTCCCCTTCGTTAAAAGGTAGCCGCCTCGCTGCCCATATTCCGAAAAACGGTAAACGCGTGGTGGCAGAAGTTCATAAACAAGACGACATTCAGGCGGCACGGCAACCCGCTACCGGCACGGCATCAACGTAGATGTCGATGAGTTCGCACGCCCTGGCGATGGCGA
Source organism: Devosia equisanguinis (assembly GCA_945888565.1). Lineage (GTDB taxonomy): Bacteria > Pseudomonadota > Alphaproteobacteria > Rhizobiales > Devosiaceae > Devosia_A > Devosia_A equisanguinis_A. Next base: position 6,755 of record CAMDAL010000150.1, read on the forward strand.
TAGAGCGCCCCTCGTCGAACTGGGCCGTCGCCTTGGTGGGCAGCACGATGCCGGTTTTCGCCTCAACGATGACAGCATCCCAGAACCGGGTTCTGGTGACCTGGATGCTGTGGCCACGATAGTTTTCCGACAATCCACCTGCTCCCGCGACTCGGCCGCTGCATAAGTTCGTAGCGCCAACGAAGTCCGGCAACGTATGGATCAATCACTGTTCATTCGGGCCGATCACAAATCGCCCGCAGGACGAATCCTGTGGACGATCGATAAACTCCGAAGCGCAATTACATAAAATCGTCGCGACGCGGCGTGAAGCTGTCGATCAGCTTGCCTGTCGTCAGTGCCTTCACGCCGTGCACCAGTCCGGACGGCACGATATAGGCGCCGCCGGCCGCGATCGTCTCGGTCACGCCGTCGATCGTCACCTCGAACACGCCCTCGGCGACGTAGCTGGTCTGGAGGTGCGGATGGGAGTGGAGGGCGCCGATGCCACCCACTTCGAAGGTGAACTCCACCAGCATCAGTTCGGGCAGGTCGAGGATCACCCGGCGGGTGGACCCATCAAGCTGGGTGATCCTGCCGTCCATCGGCTGGGCGAAGACCTTTGGCGTGCTCATAGCTTGTAGGCCTTCCTGACAAGGTTGTAGGCGAGGTCTTTGGCGACGTCATGTGCCTCTTCCTCGTCGAGCCGATGCTCGGTGACGAGACGGGCGAGGAAGGCGCAATCGACGCGGCGCGCCACGTCGTGGCGGGCTGGGATCGAGGGGAAGGCTCGGGTGTCGTCGTTGAAGCCGACGGTGTTGTAGAAGCCCGCCGTCTCGGTCGCCATCTCGCGAAAGCGGCGCATGCCCTCCGGGCTGTCATGGAACCACCAGGGGGGGCCCAGTTTCAGCGACGGATAGACGCCGGCCAGCGGCGCCAGTTCACGCGCATAGCTCGATTCATCGAGGGTGAAGAGGATGACCGACAGGCCCGGCTCGGTGCCCACGGCGTCGAGCAGCGGCTTCAGCGCGCCGACATAGTCGGTACGGGTCGGGATGTCGAAGCCCTTGTCGCGGCCGAACTTTGCCAGCATGGCCGGCGAGTGGTTGCGCCAGGACCCGGGGTGGATCTGCAGCACCAGCCCGTCGTCGATCGACATGCGTGCCATTTCGGTGAGCATCTGCGCCCGAAACAGCGCCCGCTCGCGCGCGTCCGCCTTGCCCGTTCGTACCTTGTCGAACAACTGGCCGGCTTCCTTGGGGTTGAGGTTCGCTGTCTCCGCCGTCGGATGTCCGTGGTCGGACGAGGTGGCGCCGAACGACTTGAAATAGGCCCGGCGCTTGCGATGCGCGGCGAGGTATCCAGCGAAATGCCCGGTATCCTCGCCGGTGATCTGTCCCTGGGTGTCGAGGTTTGCTCCGAACCCGGCAAAGTCCGGATCGACCACCGAATCCGGGCGATAGGCCGGAATGACGCGCCCTTTCCAGCCGCTCTCGCGGATCATCCTGTGCCATTTCAGGTCGTCGTTGGCGGCATCGGTTGTGGAGATGACCTCGAGGTTGAAGCGCTCGAACAGGGCCCTCGGCCGGAAAGCGTCGGTTTCGAGCAGAGCCGCGATCCGGTCGTAGATTGCATCGGCGTTCTGCTCGCTCAGGCGCTCGGTGATGCCGAACAGCGTCGCGAAGGTATGGTCGAGCCACATCCGGGTCGGAGTGCCGCGGAACAGGGTGTAGTGCTTTGCGAACAGCCGCCAGATGGCGCGCCCGTCAGTCTCCACCGTCGAGCCGTCGGTGGTTGGCACGCCGAGATCCTCGAGGCGGATGCCCTGGCTGAACAGCATGCGGAACACGTAGTGGTCGGGAACGATCAGCAGTTGCGCCGGATCGGGGAATTTCGCGTTCTCGGCATACCAGCGCGGCTCGGTATGGCCGTGCGGCGAAACCAGCGGCAGGTCCTTGATGCCGGCATACAGCGCACGGGCGATGCCCCGCGCCTTCGGTTCGGCGTCGAACAGCCGGTCGTCGTCGAGTAGTGCCATGATCGTCTCCTCCGAACCGATTGGTTACTTAGCCGGAGGGAGGTTGTCAAAGCCGTCGCGCCAGGCTGCTACTTTTCGATGAGCCCGTAGCGCCGGGCTAGCTTCGTCACGTTCTCCACCACGCGGGCCCTTAGTTCGCCTGGCGCAAGCACCTCGACGTCGTCCCCCAGCCTGGTCAACTCGTGGCTGGCCCAGACAGGCTCCTCCACCGGGATGTCGAATTCGGCCCAGTCCTCGGCGTCGGCAATGCTCAGCCCATCGATGGTGCGCTTCAGCGTCTCGCTCAGGTCGCGCAGCTTGCGGCGGCCCACCGGGCCAGCGCGCACCCGGGCCGTGCCGATATAGATGTCGCGCTCGAACTGCTTGGTCGATTCTGCCCAGTAGCGCGGCAGGTCGAAATCCTTCGGCCGCGAAAATGTCTCGCCGGTCGGGTGCAGCGCCA
>CAMDAL010000151.1 GCA_945888565.1 Devosia equisanguinis
GCACCAACTCGATCAGTTGCTCTTTGCTGAGCTGCTGCAAATCACCTCTGTCCATAGCCCCAGAGATTCAGGGATTTACCCCGATGACAAGGGGGTGGGTAATTACCCGAAAGGATTCGCCTGGAACAGGAATTATTGACGGGCGATGACTATTACGTCGGTCTTGATGACCACCCTTGGATAATTGCTGAGGCGTTGATTGAATGCTCAGCCGACCCGCAGGGTGAGAATGCCGCGATCGTTGCCAATATATTGAGCATTTCGCCGTTGCATGCCCTTGTTGGGAAGGGGCATTCAGCTCGCTATGTGCCTTGGTCTCCCCCGAAGACACGCCATGAGCCTAAAGTATTAGCAGTTCAAAGACGATCCGAAAAATCCTTAAAAGACTTATTGGGCGAGCTGGACGAGCCCGTTTCTTCTCAGCCACCAGTGGAGGACGAGTTGGAGTCGCCCGATTGGGTGGCTTACGCCGACCGCCTGTACCCGAAAAAACCAGCAACAGCGGAATGCTCCAACCCAGCAGAATTGGACGGGCTAGACGAAACCGGGGATGAAATCCCCTAAGCCGCGAGTCGGCGAAAATCCCGCAGATGCTGGGAGTGTTCGGGATGTCAGATCGCTGCTCGATCGGTGTTACGGTTTATCCCGTGGAGAGGTGCCACCGGTCACCGGCCGCTGGAACTGTAACGCGACCGGCACGGCGGTGCCCCACGCGACCCCTGCTATCCGCCTGTATTTTCAAGCTGTGCCAGTTGCGCCCCGATTATTTTGGGTGTGCCGCTTTCCATTCGCGAGCCAGCCGCTGCGCCTCGGCGATCTGGGCGGAGGTCATGACCGCAGCTGTCAAGTTGCGATTCTCGACGGCCTCACCATTGCCCTGTGCCGCCGAGAGGTTGAACCACATGTGCGCTAAGACATTGTCCTGCGGCACGGCCTCGCCATTGCGGTACATAACCCCGAGGCTGTTCTGGCTGAATGAATCGCCCTGCTCTGCGCTGAGACGGTACCACTTGAGAGCCTCGGCATAGTCCTGCGGGAGGCCCCGGCCGTAGTAGTAAATGTACGCGAGGGTGGACTGGGCGTATTCATTGCCCTGCTCGGCAGCCATCTTGAACCAACGTACCGACTCGGCCGGGTCCCCCGCCACGTTTATGCTGTAGTAGTAACTGGTCCCTAGCTCGACCTGGGCCTTGAGATGGCCCTGCTCGGCGCTGAGACGGTACCACTTGAACGCCTCGACATAGTCCTTTGCCGCGCTGCGGTAGTTCCCGAGTACGAATTGGGCCTGAGCATCGCCCTGCTCGGCGAGTGTTAGGCAGGTCGGAACGGAATCGCATTCACCGGCGGCTAGCGCAGGTGACCCGGCTGTAAGTGCCAGCACAACCGCGAAGGTGCGTCCTAAGCTCGATCTCATTGGTGACCTCCGTTGTGCTTGCCCAACACCTGTAAATCAGCCCGCGCGGCGGAGATAGTCGCTCACCCAGGTAGCGGCCCAGCGCCCACCTCGAGCCGTCGGTATGCCCCGGGCTGTTGAGGGCGGCGGCGGCAGCGACGGTCACTGAGGCGCGACAAGGTAGATAAAATCGCCGGGCAACCTGCCATACACGAACGGCTCCTGCTGGTTGTTGGTGGCCTGCATGACGGCATCACCAATCTTACGGAACATGAAGCCGACATCCAGTCCGGGGTCATCGACGTACTCGATAAACGCGCTGGCGAACGGGCTGTTGCGCCCGGTTCCGTCCATCGCAAGCGACCCACCCTTGGCCGAATAGGCGATCAGCACGCCGCCGGACGGCTCGACCGCCGAGAGCCCGCGACCGATGGACCTTGTCGGGGAGCTTAAGGCCATCTGGACGGCGAACGGATTGTCCCGGCAGGCGTCGAGGATCACCATGCTGAGGGTCTTTGCTCCCGAAACCGAGCCTTCCACCACGGCGAGCGGGATGGTCTCGAAGTCGATGTCACGATCAGACTTCAGCCGCGCGTCGATCGGCACCAGGTAGTTCTTGTTCTCGACCTCAAAGCCGTGACCGGCGTAGTAGACGAGCGCCATGTCGGCGCCATCGGCGTCGGCGCTGAAATTCTGCAGCGAGGCGCGCATCTGGCCATAGTCGGCATTCTGGACCTGCGTCACCTCAAAGCCAATCCGCTCAAGCGCCGCCGACACGTCGGTCGCGTCAACTCCAGCGTTAGGCAGTCTCGGCACGTTCGCGTATTTCGAATTGCCGATCACCAAAGCGACGCGGCGGCCCGGCTGGTAGATCTGGTCAGCTTCAGGTCGGATCGAGGCGAGCCTCGACTTCGCATCCACATCGCCTTGGTCGGCTGCAAGCCGGTACCATTTGACCGCCTCGGTGTAGTCCTGCAGAACGCCCTCGCCTCTGTCGTACGCGACACCGAGGTTGTACTGAGCAGCGGCATCGCCCTGTTCAGCGGCCAGCCGGTACCACTTCACCGCCTCGGCGAAGTCCTGTGCCACGCCGCTGCCGGTGAGGTACATAGACCCTAGTGCGAACTGGATCTCGGCGAGCCTCGACTCCGCCTCCGAATGGCCTTGAGCGGCTGCCTTGCCGTACCACTTTTCCGCCTCGGCATAGTCCTGTGGCACACCCAGGCTTCTGTGATACATAGTTCCGAGGTGGTACTGGGCGTCGGCATTGCCCTGGTCGGCCGCGAGCCGGTACCACTTCTGCGCCTCGGTGTAGTCCTGCGGCACGCCCAGGCCATAGTAGTACATGATCCCGAGGTGGTGCTGGGCGTCGGCATTGCCCTGGTCGGCCGCGAGCCGGTACCACTTCTGCGCCTCGGTGTAGTCCTGCGGCACGCCCTCGCCCTTGTAGTTCATGATTCCGAGGTTGTTCTGGGCGTCGGCATAGCCCTGCTCAGCGGCGAGACGGTGCCACCTGGCTGCTTCCGCGTAGTCCTGCGGGACGCCTTGGCCGGTGCGGTACATGACCCCGAGGCTGTCCTGGGCCCAAGGATCGCCCTGTCTAGCCAACTGCGAGTACAACTTTAGCGCTGTGGCGTAGTCCCCGGCTTGATACGCCGCATAGGCATCGTCGGCAGGGCCGGCGGCAGTCGGACTGAACGATGCGACGGACAGCGCAACGGCAAGAAGCAGGCTCGCCAGGATAGCTCTCACTGAAAACTCCTTCTCCACCTGCCACGCTTTACCACACCCTCCCACCGATAGGCGGCGGCCTCAAGCAGAAGAGGTGCGGCGGACGCAATCACCGGCGTCGTATTTGCGCGGGACTTGACACGTCAGGCGACCGGCGTACCTTGCTGCCAGCATCAAGAGTAGGGCTTTCGCCCTCGCCAACCTGCCCGCCCGGGCAAGGTGGATCCCGCAAGGGGATGCGGCCGAACAGGGCAACCAAACGGGCCGTCGAGCGCAATTCCTTGATCTTGGTGCACCCAACCAGTGGAGATGCACCATGTCGACTGACAAGATCCCCAACGACCACCCTGTCACAGCAACCGAGGGTCAGCCCGCAGCGCCGCAACCCTTGCTGAGGTTCATCGGCGGGTTTGGACCCACCCCCGAACAAGGTCGCGCCTGGCGAGAAGCCGCCATCAAGCGGCGCCTCGAGCGCGAGGCTGCGTCTAGTCCAGCTGCTAACAAATCAACACATCTCGAGTTGGGTGCTAACAATTCGCCCGCGACTGGAGGGCTCGGGCCCGAACACTCCGATGATCAAGCGGACAAGGCCTGAGAATGGGCGAGATGATCAAGGATCCGGTCGTCCCGCTCAGCCCGAGCCTCCTGCCGCAACAGCGGCTGTGCGAGCTGAAGGCTCGCCCGACGTGGCCAAGTTAGAGGGGGGGCGATGGTCATTCTTGTGGTGCGGGGAACCAGCCGACCGAGCGCGAGCCGCCAATAGGCCATGATGTGCGTCGCGTCGGACGCGATCATCTGGGACTGCAGTTCTTGGCGCTGGGTGAGGCGGAAGGTCATCAGCACACCGACACGTCGGCTGCCGTGAGCATGACGTTCACGCTGACGCCACCGAGGTGCAGCTTGTCCTCGGGCTTGAGGAACCCGGCGAGCCGCGCCTTGCTCATGCTGGCTGTTACAGCGGCGGCGGGCTGCTCGATTTCCATCGCGAGTTCGCGGGCCTCGTCGATCTCCTTGAGGATCGTGCCGACGGTCGCGTGGCTCATTTTGATGGCGGCTTGGCGAAGCTGCTCAATGCGTAGAGCGATATGAGGGCGGTTCAGCATCTGATAGCCGGCGACGCGCTTCGTCTCCGGCTGGGCCTTTGAGCCAGGCAGATAGGCCTCATAGGCGATGCGGGCGTTCCTGTGCCGGGTATAGGCCAGGCAGAAGATCTCCTCACGGGCGTCGAGGCCGGTCTTGTCCTTGCGCTTGCCCATTTGTTAGCTCCTGAAATCGACTTACGAATTGCCCTGCGACCCGAGACCCATTGCGGCCAGCGCTGAACGAGCCTCGGCGTTGCGATGACTGCTCCAGGCGAGCCAGCACTGTACATGCAGCCAAGCACCCGCGGAATCACCGCGAAATACCAGAAGCGTGTCGTCGCTGCGCGTCGCTCCGCCGCAGCGCAGACACCGCTCGGACGACCCGCGAACTGGGTTTCGCCGCAACCACTCGGCGATACAGGCATCAAGGGCTCGGACCTCGGCTTCGGGCCGTGAGACGCCGCCATCGTACTCGATGATCCCAGCGCGCTCGTCGAAGTAGGCCTGCCAGTCCTCGGTCATCCAGTCGTCGCTGCAGGGCCGCAACAGCGCAATGAGTTCGTGCTTGTGTTGTGCCAGCAGGTCGACGATCGCTGCCGGCGGCTGGGCCGGTGCTGTTAGCAGCAGGTCGTCACCGTCCACGGCGATATTGACCCCGGCGTCGCGAGCCCGGGCGAGGATAGCGAGCGCGCTCATATCTTCTTACTCCAGCCGCCGACAGTTTTCTCAGACGCCGGGATGGAAGGCGGCAAAGCCGGCAAAGGCGGTGTTTTGACTGCCATCACCCGCCAGGCGTTGCGCCCGTCAGCTTCTGCCTGCTGGAACTCAAAGCCACCGACGATCCGGTTGGCGTTCTTCTTCAACAGCCACCCCAGTTTTGACTGATTGATCTCGCCACGCTCCTCGACGGGGAATTCGCGCATCGCATCGAAAAGATTGGACTGGCCAGAAGTTGCCGCCTTAACGGCTTTGCGCACCGTGGTCGGGGTAGAGCCGAAGACGGCGTGCCATTCGGTCATCAAGCCACCAAGCGCATCGCCCTCAGGGTCGCGGCGAACCTGCGCGAGCAGGGCCGTGGCCGGGTCGGGATGATCGAGCCACATCAGCGGATACCGGCAATAGTCCGACCACGGGCCGTCGAAAGTGACGATGCTATCGGCCTTCGGACGAGGAGACCCCGCCGCGCGCCATGCCTGGATGATTGTCAGGACCGCCGAAACGAATTGGCCGCGGGAACGGCGAACCTTTTCGACCGGCGAGCCCGCGTAGCTCATCGTTGCCGGCGTTGCACAACGAGGGTCAATATGGATCGTCAGCACCCGGCGCAGCAGGTCGCGTGTCGGTCCGACGTTATTCCCCGACCCAAGAAACAGGGTTCGGGTGCTGACCGTCGCGGTCTTGCTGACGCCAAGGATCCGGTCCGTGATGTGCTCCGCCGTCAGCATGCGCTTGATGGTGCCGTGGGGCACCCAGTCGGTGTCCATGTCGTCAAACTCGACCACCGCCGGGCTGGTCAGCAGCAGGCTCAGAATAACCTTTGTTGCCTCCTCCGGGCTCGTCGGATAGCTGACCTTGGCGTTGCCGCCCGGCCCGGCGCAGGCGCCGATCAGTTCGCACAGATAGGTCTTCCCGGAACCCATTACCGGGGCCCGAACGTGAAATCCGGGCGCATGCGGCAGCGTGGGGCGAACGACGGCAGTGAACATCGCCGCGAGCGCAGCCGCCTTGTCGGTGGGGTCCACGAAGTGGAACTCTGTGAGCAATTCTTCGAGCAGGGCCAGCGCCGCGCGGGCCGCATCGGGCGTCGGATCCCCAATGACAAATTGCCGCGCATCGAACACGCCGAAGCGCTGGGTCTCCCTGTCATAGCCCGGCTGGGTGATGAGTGCTCCGTCAGACTCCCGAAAGTAGGGCTGCCGCGCTACGCCCGACAGCGGGGGCAGGTACCTGAAGCTCTGCGCGTTGTAGAGAATGGCGGCGTGTCTTGTTGGCGGATCGCAGCGCACCCAGTCCTCCGCTCGGCCGTCATACTTTTCCCACGTGGCGGCGACCGACAGGTCCCGTGTCAGCGCAGGAAGGCTGGTCGGCACAATGGAAGGGTCACCACTGGTCGGGTCGGTCTGAACAGAGACAATCAATCCGCCGGCCTGGTAGTGGCGTCCCCGGTTCGCAAGCTCCTGCTCAGCTGCATCCACGACGCGGTGCAGGTCGCCGGGAATGACGCGGATCACCGGCTTGTGCCGCGCCTCCGCGTTGCGCACCCCGAGGAACTCGAGCAGGGCGCCGACCTGGTAGTTGCCGCGGTGCGAGTGCTGGCAACAGAAGCCGCCGACCGAATAGAACTCGTCGGGCTCAAAATAGGCCGCGCCGGTATCCAACTGATCGGTGTGTTCCTGCACCCAGGGGCAGGTTATGTTGTGCCTGCCGGAGCCCAACGGCGTTTTGTAAAGCCCACGCGCCTTGAGCGCCGCAACCACCGGGTTCTCAGCCGCCCTGGGTGTCAGCACGCCGTCGTCGTCATTGCCGCGCGAGGTATGGTCGAGCGATGGTTTCACGGTCTTCTTCGGCCTGCCCGCGGGTGCGAGCTCTAGTTGCAGCCGATCGACTATCTCCCTCGGCGTATGGCGGTGGTCCGGTCGCCATTCGATCAGCCGGCACTGAAACGGGGTGCCATCTTCGGCGACATACTTGGTCTTGCCGTTGATCGCGACCGGCAGGCGTGCCCAGCGGCTCATTGGCCCGGTCGCGCCCGCATCGCACAGGCCCGCATTGATAACAGCATTGAGCAAAAGCACAGCCGCCGAGCCGTCGGTCAGCGGTTCGGCGAGGATGATCCCGCCTTGATGATTACCGGGGCTGGTTTCAATCAGCCAGGAAAGCTCAAATCCTTCGAGGCGATCGAGTGGCACCTTGGTGCCGATGTCATCAAGCATCAAGAAGTGGCAGGCAGCAAACTGACCCTTGCACGCCCTGAACGAGCCGTCATCGCCCGGATAGAAGCTCGAGCAACCGACGTAGTTGTTCGTCGTGACAGAAAGACTGACGACCTCCTGATCGGCCCGGCCCGCTACCCAGCCACCCAGGCCTGGGTCGCCGCTCTTGCCGCACACCGCCGCAAACGCACCGTTCGGAAGCTGCGGGAACACCGCGGCGATGAATTCGGCGTTCGTGATCGAGAAAGCACCGCCTTCGCCGCCTTTGCCTGCTTCCACAGCGTCAGTTGCAGAAACTGTCATCATGCTCTGAGCCATGATCGACGCTCCTCAGGATGCCGACTGGCGAGCAGCGACGAGCTTCGCCACCAGCGCGCGAATTTCTTCGTTGGTCGCGCCAGCAATGCGTGCTGCGTTAATCGCTGCCACTTCTGAAGAAGGCCAGCCAGAGGCACGCGCGCCAATCTTCACGGGTGGCGTGAACAGGCCTTGCTGAATGTCTTGATAGTGAGAACTGCGGGACCTGCCGTTTACAGTCAGAACGTTACGGATTCGCAGGATGCTCTGCGGCATTTTGGGACCCAATCGGCTGTTGTTGAACATGCCGCCATTGTCCCGCCGAGCCCCTTGCGCGAATAGGTGGTCAGGTCGCGAAAACCCGCCGCCAAAACTGGGATTCGGGTAAGTAGGTTCCCACAGAACGGGAGGGTAGGTTCTAAACCACCGGACAGAAAACGCGAGCGTTTGTAAGGCACTGGGGGGTGGGTGGGTTACCCGCCCGAGACGGTTGGGGTCTTGGGCGCCCCACCACTAGAATTCCAGTTGGCCACTTTGGCGACTTCTTCAATTCCGGTTTCGTTGGGCTTTCCTTCGCCAGTGTTCAGAGAGAACTCTGCCGCGTGTTCTCGAAGCCACTTAATGAGAGCCTGTTTCGGCGTCTTCCCCTTCGAATCCGTTACCGCCTCCCAGGCACGAACGGCTGCTGCCAGTCTCGGGGCATAGCGGGGGTTGCTGGGATCAAGGTAGTCAGGTGTGCTGGACGCGGCCGGGAAGAAAAAGCCAGTTCTGTATCCCCGTTCGCAAAGCCATGCCCGAAGAGACTCGACTTCGACTCGCGATTCCCTTTCGTTAACGGAGCCTTCAATCGCCTGTTCATAGAATTCCTCCATGAAATATTGAGTCATTATAGGAACGATTTTGCCCTTGATCGTCCCCGCTAGCAGGGCTCGTGAAATCGCATTCTTCGCGGCCTCGAAGCTAGCTTGGTGGTCTTGATCCCCTGTCAGGTCTCCCGGCTGCTCAGAAGGATCTTTCCCAACCAGAAGCGACGCGCACTCAAAGATGCTTAGCTCATCGCAGAGGCGCCAATAATCAAAAGAGTTCATCTCGACATGCTGGTCGCTCGGATCGGCTTCCATCTCGCGCGCCTTTCATTCTTGAGCCAGATCGAAGACCCGGGCGATACGTCCATACGTCGGGGCTGAATGGCGCTAGTCGCAGGACGTTATCGAACATTGAAGAGCGTTTTTGCACGTGGCGCCAGATGTTCTGTGTGATCGGTGTTCCCGGAACACGCTGGGCGCCCCGGCGCTGACTGCCACGCTTGCTCGGTCGATAGGGTCGCCAGCCAGCGCCGTCGCTAGACGGCTGGCGATTTCTTGAGCAGCTGGCTGTCGCCTCTCCCCTCGTGAAAGCGGACGAGATGGTAAGCTGGCACAGCAATGCGCTGGTCAGACGCTTGGATACGAAGACGCCGGCCCGCTCTCCCAACTCTCACATCCGCGTTCGAGCTCCCAGCCTCTAACGCAAAGGCAGTCGCAGTCGGTGGCGTCAACCAGACCCTATTTTGATAGTCAAATCGATAGTCAGCTAGCAATCGACCAGAAATCATTCAATGAATTCAATCGATTGATGAGTGTAAGTGGCGGAGAGGGAGGGATTCGAACCCCC
>CAMDAL010000152.1 GCA_945888565.1 Devosia equisanguinis
CTTTCGCGCGGCCGCCCTCACCAAGGCCGCATCAAAGTCGGTGCGAAGCGGGATCGGCATGGCAAACTCCAGATCGTTTGCCACCTTGAATCAGCACCCGATCATCCTGGCAACCCCACCAGAGTCATCCTCCCCGAGACTTGGTATAACAGCCATTTGCGTCCGAGATCGGCAGCGGGAGTTGAGCCATGGCGACCGGTCTCCTCGACAAGACCACCATTTCCATCCAGGTGGCGCAGGAGCTGCGCCGCCGCATCCTCGCCGGCGAATATCCGCAGGGCGTCAAGCTGCAGCAGGAGCAGATCGCCGCTGAACTCGGCGTCAGTCGCAGCCCGGTGCGCGAGGCGCTCGGCCAGCTCGAGGCCGAAGGGTTGGTGGTGCTCACTCCGCAAAAGGGCGCGCAGGTTTCACCCATCTCGCGCGACGAAATCTCGGAGCTGTTCGAACTCCGTCTGCTGGTCGAGCCGCACCTGCTGGCGCTCGCCATCCCGGCGATGACCGAGGCGGATTTCAAGCGCGCCACCGCCATCATTTCCGAAATGGCCGACATCGAACTCGGAGGTTGGAGCGACGCCAATTGGCGCCTGCATGAGACGCTCTACGCGCCGGCGGCGCGGCCGGGGATGCTGAAACTGCTGCGGAGGACGCACGAAACCATCGGGCGCTACATCCGCATGCAGGTCATGGCCACCAATGGCCGGGCCGACGCGCACAAGGAGCACAAGCTGATCCTCGATGCGTGCCAGAAACGGGACGTGGAAAAGGCGGAGCGGTTGCTCACGCAGCACATCGAAGCGGCGGGGCGGATGCTGCATCCGGAGGGGTAGCGCCCTTCCCTCACCCGGCTCAGCTCCGCCAAGCCACCCTCTCCCCAGAGGGCGGGGGGAGATACCGACGGACACTGGTTCTGGTGAAAAGCCGCCAACGGGCCGGTTTGGCACCTCCCCTCTCCCTCTGGGAGGGGTGGCCGCGTAAGGGGCTGTTCAGCCCCTAGTGCCGATATTCCGGCTCGCTCGCATCGAGCTGCCGCTTGATGCTCTCGAGGTGCAGCCGACCGGATTCCGCATCGCCGTCGCGCATCTGCTTTGCCGCTGCGGCAGCAATTTCCGGCTTCACCGCCTTGATCTCGCGGCCGGTGGACATCGCCAACCACTGCACTTCGCAGGCGCGCTCGAGATAGTAGAGGTCGTCCCACGCCTCGGCGATCGTCCGGCCGATGACCATTACGCCGTGGTGCTTCATGAACACTATGTCGGCGTCGCCGATCGCCGCGGCGATCCGTTCGCCTTCGCGATAGTCGAGCGCCAAGCCGTTATAGTCATTGTCCACCGCCGTGCGGCCGTAGAACTTCAGCGCCGTCTGGCCGGCATAGATCAGCGGCTCGCCTTCGGTCATCGATAGCGCCGTGGCGTAGGGCATGTGGGTATGGAACGCGGCGCGGGCCCGCGGCACGTGCTTGTGCACCTGGGCGTGGATGAAGAACGCCGTCGCCTCCGGCACTCCGTCGCCGTCGATGACGTTGCCGAGATAGTCGCAGATCAGCAGCGACGAGGCCGTGACTTCGGCAAAAGCCAGGCCATAGGGATTGACGAGGAACAGCTCGTCATGGCCCGGCACCACGGCGGAGAAATGGTTGCAGATGCCCTCGTGCATGCCGAGCCGCGCCGCCATGCGCAGCGAGGCAGCGAGGTCGATTCGGACCTGTCGTACCGCTGGGCTATGTAAGTCCGGTGCGTTGCTGCCGGTAATTGCCGGCGTCGCGAGTGGCGGCTTGCTGTCGAGCGAATGGGCCATGGGGAAAGTCCTCGTTAGGCGCGGCGCAGGCCGACGACGTTGCTGGGGGTTTCGACGGGCTTGGCGATGCCGCGCCACTCGGCTGGAAGCCCCGCGTCCCACTGACGGAAGTCGGCGATCAGCATGTCGCGCTCGAGCGCAGGAAACTCCGGCAGCGGCGGGATGGTCCGCCGCCATTCGGCATCGCCCAGCCAGTCCGCCACCACCGCCTTCGCTGACGGAATGAACGGCCGCCGCGACAGGATGGCGTCGCCCGCCAGGATCAGCGGCAGCAGTGCCCGCCGGTCGAAGGCTGTCAGCCCGTCGCACATGCCGCGCATGAGCCGCGGCATCACATTAGCGAGCCCGCACACTGTGCCGCGCCCGCCCGCCGCAATCACCTCGGGCAGGTGGATCTCGCTGCCGGTGAAGATCGAAAGGTGGGAGAAACGACGGATCAGGTCGAGGGTGAAGTCGACATCACCCCCCGAGTCCTTCACCCCCGCGATCATCCCGGGATAACGCTCGTCGAGGCGGCGGACCACCTGCGGGGTGATCGGCGTGCCGCAGATATCGGGGAAGTGGTACAGGTAGAGCCGCAGATCTGACATCGCCACGCGGTCGATGATCGCGCAGAAATAGCGGAATGTCCCGTCCTCGGAAATACCACCGCGGTAGACCGATGGAGGCATCAGCAGCACGCCAGCCACGCCCTGCGCTGTCGCGTGCGCCGCGAGCCTGACCGTGTCGGGGATGTTGAGCGCGCCCACCGCTGCCACGAGGCGCTCTGCCGGAATGCCGGCGGCGATCACCGCCTCGAGTGTCGCGGTCCGGTCTTCGACCGAGAATTCCGCCCCCTCGCCGGTTGTGCCGAACAGCGTAACGCCGTCACAGCCCAGCGCAATCAACATCTTCGCGCGAGCGATCAGCCGCTCCGTATCGGGGTGGAAGTCTCGCGTCAGCGGGGTGGCGATGGCCACTGCGAGGCATCGGGTCTTGGGCAGGCCGTCCACTATAACCTCTCATAAAAGGCAGGGTCCGCAGGCCTTTGCGCCTTTCGAACACGTGACAGATGAGCAGGATTAATTGCAGATTGTCAACATTGTGCTTGACGAGTTCCCCCGTCCGTTGGAGCATCCAGCATGGGCAGTCGCAGAGGGCGCGGGCATTCGCGAGCGCGGCACCCTACAGGGGAGACTGACCGAATGACACACGTTCCGACTTTCGGACGCCGGGCCCTCTTGGCTGGCGTCGCCTTCCTCGCAACCACCATGTTGGCAGGCACAGCCTTCGCCGACGCCAAAGCGCTCCGCATCTCGACGCCGGGCGCCGAAAGCGAGATCCAGTCCAAGGCGCTGGTCGTGTTCAAGGACGAACTGGAGAAGGCCCTGCCGGGCGCCTTTGATGTCCAGATTCACTACAACGGCACGCTGTTCGCCCAAGGCACCGAGATCGAGGCCATGCAGCGCGGCAACCTCGAGGTCGGCATGATCTCGCCACAGGACATCGCGGCACTGATCCCAGAATACTCGATCTTCACCAATGGCTACCTGATGCGCGACGCCGGGCACCTCGATGCCGTCTATGACGGCGAGGTGGGCGCTGAGTACAAGACCAAGGTAGGGGCTGACATCGGGCTCGAAATCGTTCGCTCGCAATACCTCGGCTCGCGCCAACTCGTGCTGGTGAAGCCGCGCGATGTGAAGACCCCGGCGGATCTGGCGGGCCTGAAGCTTCGCATGCCCGGCTCCGAGACCTGGCAGTTCCTGGGCAATGCGCTGGGCGGTAACGCCACGCCACTAGCCTTCGAGGAAATTTACCTGGCGCTGCAGACTGGCACCATTGATGGCTTTGAGAACCCGCTTGCCGACGTCATCGCAAACAAGTTCTACGAAGTGACCAAGCAGGTCGTGCTGACCGACCATATGGTCTCCAACACCTTCTTCACCGTCGCCAAGCCCTATTGGGATGGGCTGAGCGAAGACGAGAAAAAGGCGGTCGAGACGGCCGAAGCTGCCGCCAAGGCCTACAACGACGCCGAAGTTCTGAAGGCCGAGGCCGACGCCGTGAAGTTCCTGCAGGACAACGGCATGACCGTCGTCACGCCCGACGTCGCCTCGTTCCGCGAGCAGGTGCAGAAGAAGTTCCTCGATAGCGACTTCGCCAAGACCTGGCCGGCCGGGTTGCTCGACCGCATCAACGCTGCCGGCGCGTAGTCGTGGATCAACTGCGCCACATCTGGAGGCGGTTCGCAGAGGGCGTGGCGGCTATCAGTTTCGCCGTCTTGTTCTCCGCCTTCATCCTCCAGGTGGTGTCGCGCTACGTCTTCAATTCGCCGATCGCCTGGACGCTGGAGCTCTGCGCCATTTCATATGTCTGGGTGGTTTTCTGGACCTGCGGCATCCTCGTCTCCGAGCGGCAGCAGATCGTCTTCGACGTCATCTACAACTGGTTCAAGCCCGGGCCGCGCCGCTGGCTTGCCATCTTCAACACCGCCTGCCTCGGCCTCGTCTTCCTCGCCGCGCTGCCCGGGGTGGTCGACTACATCCTCTATCTTGGCAGGCGTCGCACCATGCTGCTGCATATCCGCATGGACCTCGTCTACTCGTGCTTTGCCATCTTCCTGATTGCCGTGGTCGTGGGTGCGGCGATCAGGATCAGGCGGCTGCTGGGCAACGAGTGGCAGAAAACGCTTTAGGACCACCACGCCGATGAGTTTCTCCGCCTGGGCGATGTTCGTCCTGTTCTTTCTGTGGTCCTTCCTCGGCATGCCAATTGGTCATGCCATGCTGGCGAGCGGCGTTGTTTACCTGCTGATCACCCAGCAGGACGTGGCGCTGGTCGCCACCCAGAGCCTCAACGGCCTTTACGGCTCGTTCGTGCTGCTCTCGGTGCCACTGTTCATCCTTGCCGCCGAGATAATGAATGCCTCGGGCCTGACCGAGCGCATGTACGGGGTCGCCAACATGCTGGTCGGCCGCTTCAAGGGCGGCCTCGCCCACGTCAACATCCTCGCCTCGGTGATCTTCTCGGGCATGAGCGGCTCCGCCCTCGCAGATGCCGCCGGCCCCGGCAAGCTCGAGGTCGATGCCATGGTGAAGGCCGGTTACACGCCCGGCTTTGCTGCGGCGCTGAGCTCCACCTCGGCGATCATCGGGCCGATCATTCCACCCTCGATCCCCATGGTACTCTACGGCGTCGTCGCCAATACCTCGATCGGCTACCTGTTCATGGGCGGCGTCATCCCCGGCCTGCTGCTGGCCGGAGCGCAGTCGGCCATCGTCACCGTCATGGCCCGCTACAAGGATTTCCCGATCGCGCCGGTGCCGAAATTTCGCGAAGCGGCGAAAACCATCTTCTACGCCATCCCCGTGCTCTGCCTGCCGGTCATCCTGCTGGGCGGCATCTACTCGGGCGCGGTGACGCCGACCGAGGCCGCGGCCGTCGCGGCGTTCTGCGCGCTGATGATGGCCTTCTTCCTCTACCGCTCGCTGACGCTCAAGTCCCTTTACCGCGTGCTGGTCGATTCTTCGAAGGCCACCGCCATCGTCGCCATCACCATCGCCGGGGCGCTGGTGATGAACTGGGTGGTCGCTGCCGAACAGATCCCGGAGGCAATGGGCCAGTGGATGGTCAGCCTCAACCTGTCGCCCGTCGTCTTCATGTTCATGGTGACGGTGCTGTTCCTCATCCTCGGCGCTTTCCTCGATACGCTCCTGATGCTGCTGATCATCATCCCCATCCTGATGCCCACCGTCGTCGCGCTCGGCATCGACCCGGTGCATTTCGGCGTCGTCTCGGTGGTGAACCTGATGATCGGCCTCGTCACCCCGCCCATGGGCGAACTGGTGTTCCTCATCGCCGGCGTCTCCGGCATCAAGGTCGCCGACATCACCAAGGAGATGTGGCCGTTCCTGATCGTCCTGATCGGCCTGCTCTTCGTTCTCGTGTACGTCCCCCAAATCACGCTCTGGCTGCCCGAACTCGCGGGCTACAAGGTCCAGGGCACCTTTATGCGTTGACCACTGAAGGAGCCCGGAAATGCCCGGCATGAAAGACCTCGTCAAAGGCACCGACCGCTACCGCAACTTCATCGGCGGCCAGTGGGTGGAGTCGACGCTGAAAGAATGGATCGAGGTCGAGAACCCGGCCACCGGCCAGGTGATCGCTTCCGTGCCGCGCGGCAATGCTGACGACGCCGACCGCGCCGTCACCGCCGCCTACCAGGCCCAGCCCGCCTGGGAGGCCCTGCCCCCGGCGAGCCGCGGCCAGCTGCTGAAGGACCTGGCCCGGGTCATCCTCGAAAACCGCGAGCGCCTTGCCCGCATGGTCATCGCCGAGCAGGGCAAGCCTCTGCACGAGGCGCGCGGCGAGATCGAGGGCGCCGCGCTCTACCTTACCTACGCCGCAGAGGAAGCCCGCCGCATCACCGGCGACATCATCCCGTCCGACAACCCCGACGAGCAGATCTGGATCCAGAAGGTCGCGCACGGCGTCGTCATCGCGCTGACGGCCTGGAACTACCCTGCGGGCCTGATGTGCCGCAAAATCGGCCCGGCGCTCATCGCCGGCAATACCGTGGTGGTGAAGTCGCACGAGGGCACCCCCACCACGGCGCTCGAAATCGCCCAGCTGGCCGACCAGGTAGGCTTTCCGGCTGGTGTCATCAACATGGTCAGCGGCACCGGTGAAGGCGTCGGCCGGGCGCTTGTCACACACCCGCTGAGCAGGCTGATCACGCTCACCGGCTCGGTCCGCGCCGGCAAGGATATCTTCCGCCACGCCGCCGAAGACCTGAAGATCCTCCGCCTCGAGCTCGGCGGCAAGGCCCCCTTCATCGTCGCCGAGGATGCCGATATTGGCGCCGCCGTCCGCGCCGCCGTGCTCTCGCGCTTCGAGAATTGCGGGCAGGTCTGCATCTGCAACGAGCGTATGTATATCCACGAAAAGATCGCCGACGAGTTCTACGAGAAGTTCACCGCCGCGGTAAAGCAGTTGAAGGTCGGCGACCCCACCACCCTGGTCGACATCGGCCCAAAATTTTCCCGCCCCGAACTCGAAAAGGTCGAGCGCATGGTCGAGACGGCAAAAGCCGCCGGGGCCGAGGTGCTGACCGGCGGCAGGCGTCTCACCGAGGGCGAGTTTTCCCGCGGCCACTGGTATGAGCCAACGGTGCTGAAGGTCACCGACAACTCCATGCAGATCATGCAGGACGAAATCTTCGGCCCCGTCGTCCCGATGATGACCGTCACCGATTTCGACGAAGGCCTGAAGCTCGCCAACGAGAGCCGCTACGGGCTTTCCGCCTACGTCTTCACCAAGGACATGCGCCGCATGATGCGCCTGATCCGCGAGCTGAAGTTCGGCGAGATCTACGTCAACAAGCAGGGCGGCGACGTCGTCCAGGCCCACCACGCCGGCCTCCGCGATAGCGGCATCGGCGGCGAGGACGGCAAGTACGGGCTCGATGCGTACTTGCAGAAAAAGACAATCTACGTGAACTACGCGTGAGGGCCAACACACCCCACCCCAGTTCCGCTACGCCGCTTCGCGGCAAGCTCCACTACCCTCACCATAATGGGGGAGGGAGCGATGTTGGCTGACCTATGCCACTGATCTCCCTCCCCGTTGTGGGGAGGGTAGCGTCGCTAGGAGCGAAGCGTCGCTAGGAGCGAAGCGACGTAGCCGAGCTAGGGTGGGGGTGAGTCTGCGCCCCTCACGGCACCGCCGCGTAAGCCGTGTATGCGCTTGTTGCCAGCCAGCCCGCATCGATCGGTAGCGTTACCCCGGTGATGGCTGAAGCCGCGTCTGAGCACAGGAACCAGATTGCCTCCCCCACATCCGCCGGCTGCACGAAGCGCCGTAGCGCTGCCTTTTCGATGATCAGCTTCGGATCGCGCTGCCCGCTGTCGATCCGCGCCTGCATCGCCGGCGTCAGCACATAGCCCGGCGCGACCGCATTGACGCGCACCCCGTGAGGCCCGAACTCCGCCGCCAGGATCTCCGTCATCATCTTGATCGACGCCTTGCCCATTGCATAGGCCGGCTGGCCCGAGGGCCGGTACGTCGTCAGCGACCCCATGTTGACGATCGCGCCTCTGCCCCGCGTCGTCATCGCCCGCCCGAACACCTGGTTCACCAGCAGCGTGCCGCGCACGTTGATCGCGTGGATGCGGTCGTATTCGGCAATGTCCATGTCGGTGACCCGGATGGCGTTCTGCAGCACCCCGGCTGAGTTGACCACCGCATCCACCGCGACGCGACGCGCCAGCACATCGGCGGCATAGGCCGCAATCGCCGCCTCGTCGGCGACGTCGAGCCCCCGATATGTCGCGCCGATTTCGCCCGCTATCCGCGCCCCGCGCGCCTCATCCCGATCGGCGATCTCCACGACAAAACCGCCGGCCGCGAACCGCTGCGCCGTCGCCTCGCCGATGCCGCTGGCCCCGCCGGTGACCACAACCACCTTGCTCATTCGTCCCCTCCATAGTCCTTCGCTGCCGCCTCGGGCGTCACCTTGCCGTTGGCGATATCCGACGCGATCGCTGCGCGCGAGCGCTTCGCCGGGTCGCCCCAGCCACCACCGCCCGCCTGCTCGTGCCGGATGACGGTGTCGCGCCCGATCTCCAGCGTCAGCTTGGCCGGCAACACCTCGAACCCCGCGCCGCGGTCGATCAGGTTCCGCGACGAGGCCGCGGGCTGCCCGCCCAACAACCCGTAGGGCGGGTGCTCGTGCCGGTCGGCCCGCAATTGCAGCACGGCGCTTTCGGCGAGGAGTCGGTATTGCCGCACCAGCCCCATGCCGCCGCGAAACTGCCCTGCCCCGCCTGAATCCGGCCGAAGCGAATACTCCTCCATCAGCAGCGGGTAGCGCGCCTCGATGGTTTCGATGGGCAGGTTCGACATGTTCTGGCTCGGGTTGGTCACGCCCTCGATGCCGTCCTTGTCGGAGCGCCCGCCCCAGGCCCCGTTGATCATGTCGACCAGCACGAATGGCTTTCGCGACGCCCCGTGATAGCCGCCAATGGCCACCACCGTGTTGCCGCCCTCGCCCGCCGCCATCAGTCTGGCGGGCGCGATCTGCGCAAGCGCACCCATCACCGTATCGACGACGCGATACCCGGTCAGCGCTCGCGCCGCCACCGGCGCCGGCATGCGCGGGTTGAGGATCGACCCCTCCGGCGCCGTTACCGTGATGCAGCGATAGACCCCGGCATTGTTGGGCACATCGTGGTCTAGGGCGCAGCGGATGGTGAGGTAGGTCGATGACTTGACGAAGCTCAGCGTCGA